>JANOWV010000069.1:0-2195 GCA_031418075.1 Actinomycetes bacterium | reverse complement strand
AACCACCCGCACCACCGCCTGAGCCTGGTGGGTACCCGCGAGCAACATCGCCCCGGGCCGCACCCGATCGGGAGCCGCAGCGTCGGCGAGCGTCGACCAGCCGAGACCGTCATCGTCTTGAGCGTTGAGGTCCGCTACGAGATCGAGGTCATGCATGGTCGCCACCTGTTGGTCGATCAGTCCTCATGATACGGGTTGGTCCAACTGCGGTGCTCGCAGGCGAGGAGCGCAGCGATGCCGGCCTCGAGATCGTCGAAGGCGACGGTGAAATGCATCGGGTTCCGGCCTGTGGGCTCGAGTCGGAACCCGCGGTCCGTAGCACGCCGACACGCACGAATGTCAGCACCTCGAAGCGGACGAGTGGCACTTGCTGAGCCAACTCGTCGATGGCGGTGTCGCGAGGCGCGAAGACCGAGATCGTCATCGCCCCTCAGCCTGCCAGGTATGCCCACCGGTGAACCGACGACCCGCTCCGGCATCTCGGTGCGATGCGTCGCTGGTGTAGCAGACTGCGGCCGGGCGACAGGGCTGGTGACGTGTGGGGATGGACCCGAGGATTCGATACGCGAAGAGCGCCGACGGCGCGAGCATCGCGTATTGGGATGTCGGCGAGGGGCGGCCGCTGGTGTACATGCCGTCGACTCCCTGGTGTCATCTCGAGCGGGAGTGGGCGATCCCGGAGTACCGGCGGCGCTACGAACGGCTAGCGATCGGACGGCGCCTGGTGCATTACGACGCCCGCGGCTTCGGACTCTCAGAGCCGCGCCCCGAGGATCTCACGTTGGCCGCGCACGTCTGCGACTTGGTCGCCGTGCTCGATGTGCTCGACATCGCCGAGTGTGATCTCTTCGCCATCGGAGACTCGGCGATGGCCGCGATCGAGTTCTGTGCCCGGGCGCCTGCTCGCGTCGACAAGCTGATTCTGTGGAACGGCTACGCGAGCCGTGGGCCGATGAACGACAACCCAAAGATCCGGTCCATGCGGGCACTCTGGGAAGAGGACTGGCACACCTACACGGAGACGGCCATCGGGACCTTCTTCCAGTGGAAGCACCCCGAGAGAGCCAGCGTGATCGCCGAGCTCTATCGAGCGGCGGCCACACAAACGTCCCTCCAGGCGGTGGTCGGTGCGCTGCGCGACGCGGATGCCAGTCCGTTGCTCCCAAGCGTTCTGGCGTCGACACTCGTCGTGACGACAGAGGGCTATTTCGTGGACATGAGAGATGAGACGCGCCGTCTCGCGGCGGGACTCCCGAATGCCGAGGTCAAGGTCGTCCCCGGCGAGACCGGCATGTTCGATTTCTTCGAAGCGGAAGACCACGTCGTGACGACGGTGAACGACTTCCTCGGTGGACCGACCCTGACGCAAGCGGACGACGGCCCACCTCTGAGCCGTGGCGGAAACGCCAGCGCGTTTCGTACCGTGCTCTTCACCGACATCGTCGGCCACACCGAGATGATGCAGCGTCTGGGCGACTTGAAGGGACGCGACCTGCTCCGCGAACACGAGCGGATCACCCGGGAGATGCTCGTCCGCCATGGCGGACTCGAGGTCAAGACCATGGGCGACGGGTTCATGGCGTCCTTCTCGTCGGTCACCAACGCTATCGAGTGCGCGATTGCTCTGCAGCGAGCCTTCGCCGAACATGCGGACTCGATTCCAGAGCGACTCCACGTCCGCGTCGGCCTCAACGCCGGCGAACCGATCGAAGAGGACGGCTACCTCTTCGGTTCCACTGTGATCCTCGCTTCGCGCATCGCCGGCTGGGCCGACGCCGACGAGATCCTGGTACCCGACCACGTGCGCGGGTTGCTCTCCGGCAAGAGCATCTCGTTCCGCGATCGCGGCGAGTTCTCACCGAAAGGCTTCGACGAGAGCGTGCGCCTCTCCGAAGTGCTCTGGCGCGACTGACCTACCAGACAGCCACGCCACCCCGCTGGCGACGGGACCGTCCGGATTCCAGGCAAGCGTTGCCAGCACGTTCGTGTGGGCGCTGAGGGGCTCGAACCCCCGACCTCCTCCTTGTAAGCGTCCTAAGACGCTTCAGCAGGAGGACGCGCGAATCCGCATCCGTTGTGTTCCCTCTACGTTTCGCGACACCTGCGAACACGTGCGTGCGCTGTGGCGCGCAGATTCTTGGGCAAATTCCTGGGCTCGCGACCTTTATCCTGCAGGGAGGAGGTTGCGACTCCTG
>JANOWV010000068.1:0-16056 GCA_031418075.1 Actinomycetes bacterium | reverse complement strand
GTAGACCTGGCCCGAGGTGACCCGGTCGAGTCCGGCGAGACAGTGCAGCAGGGTGGACTTCCCCGAACCCGAAGGGCCCATGATCGCCGTGTACCGGTGACGCTCGAACTCCACGTTGATGCCGTCGAGCGCGCGCACTTCGGCTTCTCCCGAACCGTAGATCTTGGAGGCACCCACGGCGCGGGCGGCGATCGTTTCGGTTGCGACGGCAGGGCTCACGACGAACTCCCGGGCTGACGAAGCGGTTTCCCGGCCGATGGCCGGAGATGCGTACGGGCGATCGCGTCCACGCTATGCGATCGACACCACGAGAACGATCGGACCGTGACCGAGGTCACGAAGCGTGTGGCGTGCCCGCGTTTGCATCGGTGTCGGCCGTCATCGCGTACCGGCCGGGGTCGACCCGGCCGCGTCGCCCAGCCCCGACGAACCACGTGATCCCCACGACCATGACCGCGAAGCTCACCCACGCGTTGATGCGAAGACCTGCGACGACCTTCGCGTCGTCGATGCGGAGGTTCTCGAGCCAGAAGCGCCCGAAGCAGTACGACGCCAGGTACAACGCGCTGAGCTGACCGGTACGCAAGCGCCACCGGCGCTCGACCCACAGCAGGAGCCCGACCAGCGCGAGGCAGAAGATCGATTCGTAGAGGAACGTTGGATGGAACGTGGCGAAGTGTGCGAATCCTTCGGGGCGATGCGCTCGGTCGATCTCGAGCGCCCACGGGAGTGTGGTCGGCTCGCCGAACAGCTCCTGGTTGAACCAGTTCCCCCACCGGCCGATCGCCTGCGCCGCGAGCAGTCCCGGGACGATGGCGTCGGTCAGGAGGAACGTGTCGATCTTGCGCACGCGACACACGATCAGCACGGCGATGAGCCCGCCTGCGACCACACCCCAGATGGACAGTCCCCCTTTCCAGATCTCGAGGACCCGGAGCCAGTTGCCCTGGAACTTCTCGTAGTCCGTGGCGACGTGGTACAGCCGTGCGCCCACGACACCGCCGATCACGATCCACACGACGATCTCGGACCACTGCTTCGCCGGCTGGCCCCACCGCACCCACCGTCGCTCCGTCATCCACGACGCAGTGAGCACGCCGACCGCGAGGAGCAGGCCATAGATGTGCAAGGGAATCGGGCCGATATCGACGGTGCCGTCCCCGGGGCTCGGGATCGAGGCCAGGATCGACAGCGGGATCGGCATCGTCTCGATCGTAGGTGCCGCGGCCACACGCGACGGCCACACGCGACGGGCGCACCGGAAGTTGCGTCCGCACCGCGCTCGAGGGCGATCGGTCTCGACAGCACGAACGGGCGCAGGGGATGATCGCCGGATGTCGCGACCGGTTCCGCAGACGCCCGAGCCCGGCCAGGAGTCGGCGTGGTCGTATCCCCGACCACCCCGCCTCGAGCCGACGGCCCGGCGTCTGCGGGTCGTCCTCGGAGGTCAGGTCATCGCCGAGACGACCCGCGGCTACCGGGTGCTCGAGACCAGCCACCCGCCGAACTACTACTTCCCTCCCGACGATGTCGTCCCCGCAGCGCTCATTCCGGCGACCGGCGTCTCGTTCTGCGAGTGGAAGGGTCGGGCGCACTACTTCACCGCGCGGGGCGGCGATCGCACCGAGACCGAGGCCGCGTGGGGATACGACCGGCCGAGCCCCGCGTTCGCGGCCATCCGCGGGTACGTCGCGTTCTACGCACACCGGATGGATGCTTGCTTCGTCGACGACGAGCAGGTCGAGCCACAGCCCGGCCGCTTCTACGGCGGCTGGATCACCGCCGACGTCGTCGGGCCGTTCAAAGGGGGCCCAGGCTCACGGGGCTGGTGACTACCGTCGCGCGATGCCCATCGACATCGCGATCCTCCTGTTCGACAACCTGACCGCGCTCGACGCGGTCGGTCCCTACGAAGTGCTGCGTGGCCTCCCCGACTCCGAGCTGCGGTTCGTCGCGGCGGACCCCGGCGTGAAGCGCACCGACCACGGCGCGCTCGCGATCCAGGTGGAGCACTCCCTCACCGACGTCCCCGCACCCGACGTGATCGTGGTCCCCGGCGGTCCTGGCGAAGCCGATGCGCGCAAGGACGACCGCGTCCTCGACTGGTTGCGCACCGCCGATGCCACCTCCACGTGGACCACATCGGTGTGCACCGGGTCGCTCGTACTCGGCGCGGCGGGACTCCTCCGTGGTAAGCGGGCGACGAGCCATTGGACCGCGCTCGAAGCGCTGCGTGAATTCGGAGCCGAGCCAACCGAGGAGCGGGTCGTGGTCGACGGCAAGATCGTCACTGCCGCGGGGGTGTCGTCGGGTATCGACATGGCCTTGTGGCTCGCGTCTCAGCTCGCCGACGAGACGGTCGCCCAAGCGATCCAGCTCGCGATCGAGTACGACCCGCAGCCACCGTTCGACTCGGGGTCGACCGCCAAGGCGGCGCCCGAGCTCGTCGAGCTGCTGCGCGCCGACTCGCGCTTCGCGGTTACTTGAGCAGCTTCGACATGCGACGGTCGGCGAGCACCCTCGAGCCGGTCTGACACGGCGCGCAGTAGACGACCTCGTAGGACTCGTAGGAGACGCGCAGCAGTGCGGCGCCGCACCGCGGGCAGGGTTCCCCCGCGCGGCCGTGGACCTCGAAGTGCTCACCCAGCTTGGGCTCCTGGAGCCCTCCAGTGCGTTGCCGCTCGAACATCAGCCCGTCGTCGAGTGTCGCTCGGACTGCACCGATCAGCACCTCGCGGCCAGCGCGGTCGAGTTGGCGAAGCGTCGCGTACGGCGAAAGCCGCGCCCGCCACAGGATGTCGTCGGTGTAGCCGCGGCCGATCCCCGCCACCGTCCGTTGGTCGCGCAGCCAGGTGTTGATCCGCCGGTTGTCGTCGCCATCGAGGACGAGGTCGGCGAACTCCTCGGAGTCGGGTTCCGGACCGAGCCGGTCGAGCGGACCGTCGTCCCCATGGGCGAGGACCCACCAGGCAGCCTTGCGTTCCTTGCCGTACTCGCGAACGAGGATCGCCGGCGCTGCGGCGCCGTCGGCATCCGTGAACGTGAGGCGTAGTACTGCACCGCGCGGCTTTGTCGACTTCGCGGACGGCTCGACATGGAGACGACCGGCTTGCGACAGGTGGATCAGCATCTGCATCCCACCGGCGAATTCGAAGCGTAGGTACTTGCCGCGCCGGTCGACCGCCTCGAGTCGCTTCCCGACGAGCGCGTCCGGCGCGGGCACGACGGTGTTCAGCGACGAGAAGCTGAGTGGCGCATAGCCCGCGAGCATCGCGCCGGCGAAGACGGCATCGAGCCGCTCGGCGAGCGCTTGCATCTGGGGTAGCTCGGGCACACCGCTAGTCCAGCACACCGGGGCGCGGGCTCAGACGGGGGCGGCACCGATCGTGAGCGTCTCGCCTTCGGGGGAGAGCGAGTCGAAATCGGCGTCGCGGCGAGCCTCATCGCGGATGCGTGACGCCGCGCCCCGGGGCATCAGCACCGTGCACGCGAGGCCGAGCACGGCGACGAACACCGCGACCCAGAACGTCCGGTGCAATGCACCCGCGAACGCGTCGGCGACGACCTCGCGCGTTCCCTGCGGCAATCGCCGTCCGCTCGTCGACGGTGCGAGCACCGACTGGGCGTCGATCTCGACACCCCCGAACGCAGCCGACAAGCGGCTGGTGAGCGAGGTGAGCATCACCGACGCCGCGATCGCGACGCCCACGGCGCCACCGAGCTGGCGAGTGAAGTTGATCAGTCCGGTCGCGACCCCCATACGGGGCAGGGACACCGAGTTCTGCGCGGCCAGCGCAGTCGACATGAAGACGAGACCCATCCCGAAGCCCAGCACGAGCAGGTACCCACTGAGGACGAGCTGACCGGAGTCGACGGCGAGCCGGGTGAGCAAGAACGTCCCCAGGACGACCAGCGCGGCTCCGGTTGTGACGATCGCCCGGAATCCCAGCTTCAGGACCATCCGCGCCCCGCCCGCCGAGCCGAGCATCATCGCGAGCATCATCGGGATCAGGATCCGTCCTGCCCCGGTTGCCGACTCGCCGAGCACGGTTCGGCCGTACAACGGCATGAAGGACAGCACGCCGAACATCGACATCCCGAGGAACGTGGTGATCACCGAAGCGGCACGCAGCGCGGGGATACGGAACAGGTCCAGGGGGATGAGCGGCTCGCTCGCCCTGTGCTCCACCCAGAGAAAGCCGGCGAACAGCGCAGTCGCCGCAGCCAAGCAGGCGACGATCTCGGGCGAGCTCCAGTCGTAGTCGCGGCCGCCGGACTCGAGCGCGAAGACGAGGAGGGAGCTCCAGCCGAGCAGCGTGATCAGACCCGCCCAGTCGAACTTATGGCGGTGCCGGTGCTCGAGTGGCTCGATCATCACCACCGCCACGAGCGCGATCGCGCCGACGCCGATCGGCAGGTTGACGTAGAAGACCCATCGCCACGAGAGCTGGTCGGTGAGGAACCCGCCGATAAAGGGTCCGAGCACGGAAGACAACGCGAACATCCCCGAATAGACCGCCGAGATCTTTGCCCGTTGCTCCATCGTGTAGAGGTCGGCACTGATGGTCTGGGCGACCGGGAGGATGCAGCCCGCGCCCAGCCCCTGGATCGCGCGGAACAGCACGAGCTGGGTCATGTTCTGCGACGTGCCGCACAGCGCCGAGCCCATGAGGAAGATCGCCATCCCCGTGATGAAGATCCGCTTGCGCCCGAACATGTCGGCGAGTCGGCCCCACAGGGGGATGGTGGCGATCTCGGCCAGGAGGAAGCCCGAGAAGACCCACGCATAGGCATCGATCCCGCGGAGGTCGCCGACGATCGTGGGCAGCGCGGTGGAGACGATCGTGCCGTCGATGGCCGCGAGGAACATCCCCGCGAGCACGGCGACGGTCGTGAGGACCACTCGCTTCTTCGTGAGGCGCGCCGCGTACGCGGTCTGTTGGGAGTCCGTCACCGGGGCACCGGTGCTCCGCGCCTGGTCAGTGACGGCGCGACCAATCCTGCAAACGTCTCGATCCGCCCGGCAACCATCGGATCGTGGTGGTTCAGGTACTCCACGAAGAGTCCCCAGAGGAAGGTGACGATCACCTCGGCGGCAGCCGCGACATCGGTCGACCGTTCGAGGTCGTCAGACTCCGTCAGCACGTCGCACCACCGCTGGCGCCAACCGAGCGCCAGCGCCCCGCCGACCGCCAACGCGTCGGCGTCGCCGAGCACCGCTTCGCGCTGCATGAGGCGGAGGAACTCCTCGTCGTCGAGGAGCCGGGCGAACTCCCGGGCGGCCTGTTCGACCATGCGGGTCTCCACCGTCCGGCTTCGGAGGGGCCCGAGGTCGGCATCGAGACCGCGGCCCAGGCCACGCGCCTGGTACACGGCCTGGATCAAGTCCGCCTTCGAGGCGAAGTGGTAGTAGACGCCGGGAACGGTGACCTCGGCGGCCTCGGCCAGCTCGCGCATGCTGACTCCGGTCGTCCCCCGCTCGGAGAACAGGTGCAGCGCCGTGGCGACGATCCGGTCGCGGGTGAGCAGCGCGGTCCGGGCGGTCATCGCCGCTCAGGGTAGTACTTGCTTGAACGCTCGTTCAAGTACCCGCGCATGCACGCACCCCGCTCATGCAAGGACGAGGGCGTTCAGGCTCCGGATCGCCGTCGCCGACGGGGCGTCGCCCCGCCCATCCGCTTCACGATGGTGCGCCGACGGGCCTGGAGATCGCTGAACGTCAGGGTCTCGACCTCGGCCGGGACGAGGAGCCCGGCCTTCACCGCATCGAGGTCGATGTCCCGGGGGACCCCATCGTCGCCAAGGTCGCGGACGAGCCGCTCGCCGTAATGCGTGAGGAAGTAGGTGTGCACGTGCACGATCTCACCGAGCAGGTCCAGATCGGGCGCGAGTGTGGCAGTCGCGGCGTTGAGGAACATCAGGTTCTTCACGAAGAGCATGAGGTCCTTGGGTGCCCGCGCGCCGTAGCCGAGCAGCTTGCGCACCAGCTCCTCGAGCTCGCCGACCAGCTCGTCGGCCGACATCTGGGTGGGGTCACGCACGGGTTGGTCGAGCGCGAGGTCAACCATGACGGCGTCGAGGTCCGTGTCCGGTGGGAAGGCGCCGAGGTCACGCATCGCGCCGAGCTGGCCTCGGACATCGCCGGCGGTACCCGTCATCAGGAGACGGAGGAATGCCAGACGACGCGGCTCGCTGAGCCGACCAGTGATCCCGAAGTCGAAGACCACGGTCCGCCCGCCGGGGGCGACGAGCAAGTTCCCGCCGTGAAGATCGCCGTGGAACACCCCGTGGAGCATCGCCCCCTCCAGGCAGGAGATGAGCCCCGCCCGGAGCACGACGCCAGTGTCGATACCGGCGTCGTGCATCGCCTCGACATCGTCGAACGCGAAGCCGTCGAGCCGCTCCATGACGAGGACTCGGCTCGTCACCAGCACCGGATGCGGACGCGGCACGATCATCGTGCGCTGGTCGGTCGATGCGAAGACGCGGGCGACGTCGAGCATGTTCTGTGCCTCGAGCCGGAAGTCGAGCTCCTCGACGATCTGCTCGGCGAACAGCTCGACCAGGGCCGGAGGGTTCGCCAACGCCGCAACCGGGATCCGCCCGACGAGAAGGGGCCCGAGCCACGACAACGCCCGAAGGTCCTGCTGGACGAGGCGGGCAACGGGCGGCCGCTGCACCTTCACGACCACCTCCTCTCCCGTCACGAGACGGGCCGCATGCACCTGGGCGATCGACGCCGCGGCGAGCGGTGCCCGGTCGAACCGTTCGAACACCGCGTCGAGGGGACGACCGAGCTCGGACTCGACCAGGGACTGGATCGCCGCGAACGGCTCCGGAGGCACCTGATCGCGGAGCTTCTTGAACTCCTCGACGAGCTCGTCCGGGAAGAGGCCCTCGAACGCGGAGATGATCTGCCCGAGCTTGACGTAGGTAGAGCCGAGCAACTCGAACTCGACCCGCAGCCGGCGCGCGAGGCCGGCACGCGACCCCGGCGTCCCCCGCTCCCGCAACCTCCACGCGAGCAGCGCGCCCCCGACCCGGAAGACCACCCGCGCGAACCGGCGGACCGGTGGGAGACGACGGTGCGCGAGCAGCTGCGGAACCTGCAGCTGCACCCGGGCGCGCAGCCGATCGATGCCCGGGGTCCAGGCCAGGTGCTCCGGATCGACGACCCACGGACCGACGTCGCTGAACGCGAACTCGGCGACATCGGGTGCGGGGCTCGCGGGGACAGCGGTCACTGCCCGTACGGTACGCACTCCGACGCGCCGCCCTCTCTTCCGGCTTCTCTTCCGGCCCCGGCAACCGTCGGGCGATCCCGACCGCGCGGGGCCTCGAGACGCGGATGTGCCCCACCCGGGGGGCAGGTGGGGCACATCACGGGGACCGAAGGGGATCGGTCCCCGGGTGGAACGGCGTGTCGGCCGGGTTCATTCCCGGCCTGGTCCGCTCCGGCCGGACCGTGGTGGTCGACTGCTAGCGCCGACCGCAGACCGGCCATGCCGACCAGTTCCCGCGCGAGGTGCGCAAGTCACGGGCGGCAAGCGCGTTCTGACGGGCATCGAGCCGGTCGCCGCCATAGGCGTGGATGGCGACGATGTTGGACCCGAGCTGGAATAGGCCCTGGTAGGTCCCGCCGCGGCTGACCGCCATTGGGTTCAGGCCCGACTCGCAGGAAGCGACGCGGACCGCCTTGTCGCCCTCGCCGATCGCATCGAAGACCTCACGGATGATCGCTTCGGGCGAGTCGGGACTGGCCGGAGGCGACCCCGTGTCGGGGCCGCAGGCCGCGAAGAGCGCGATCGCGGCGCCAACGATGGCCGCGACGCGGAGGCGCCGAGCCAGCCGGTTGGGCCGCCCCGACTGGGTGGGGCGGTGGTGCTGGGGGGTTGGGGCGGCGTTCGGCCGCACCGGATGGGGCGGATGATCGCCGAAGAGGGCGAGTGCAAGGGGGGACCGCATGGGTGTTCCTTTCGGTTCGGGGGGACCCTGTCCTGGGCGGGCGACGCGCGCGTCGACCCGACTTCGGAATGGGGGTGGGAAGTCCGCAGACCGCGGGAATCACAGCGGTGGAACTTGCCGGAGACAACGGTACCGAGTGCATCGGCACATCTCGGGTCGGGGGGACCCATTTCGGCCCGGACGTGAACCATGTCACGGGAAAAACCCGTCGAATTCGGACAATTGGCCCGGCGGGCGGGGGCTGGGCTCCAATCCCTCAGGATTTTCCGCCGCGCGGAGCGGCCCGGCTCAGTCCCTGAGCGTCTCGAGGACCGCCATCGCAGCGTTTCGGCCGTTGACCCCCATCACGGAGCCACCCGGATGCGTCGCCGCGCCACACAGGAAGACACCGGGCACCGTCGTCCGGGCCGAGAAACGGTCGGTCCACATCTGGTCGGGCAGGATCTCGCCCTGGAAGATGTGGCCACCGGTGAGCCCGATCTGCTCCTCCACGTCGGGCGGGCCGAGCACCTGACGTTCGGCCACGCAATCGGCGATGTCCGGCGCGAACCGGGCGATCGTGGCCAGCACTGCGTCCCCGATCTCCTCGCGCCGCTCGTCCCAGGTCCCCGACGCGAGGTCGTAGGGCACGAATTGCGCGAAGACGCTCATCGTGTGGGCACCCGGTGGGGCAACCGTTGGGTCGTACGGCGTCTGGAAGTAGAGCTCGCACCACTCGGGAGCCGGGTCGCCTCGCCGACCGGCCTCACAGGCAGCCTGGGTCGCGTCGATGCTCCGACCGATCTCGACTTGGGCCCGGAACACGGTGGGGTCGCCGCCGGCTGCTGAGAAGGTCGGGAGTCGGGAGAGACCGCAGTTCACCTTCACCACCGGGCTCGTGATCCGCCATGCGTCGACCTTGCCACGGAAGGCGGCATCGGCGCCGTCGCCGAGCAGGGCGGCCGTCCGAACCGGATCGGCGTTGCTGATGACGGCGCGCGCCCGGATCGTCTCGCCACCCTCCAGCACCACACCCTCGCCGGGAAGGATCGCGGCGACCGGCGTGCCCGCCGCGAGCACTGCCCCGGCCGCGCGTGCCGCGTCGGCGAGGCAGAACGAGACTCGGCCCATACCGCCCTCGACGAAGCTCCATCCGCCGAGCAACCCGAGGCTGTGGTGGGCATGGACCCACGCCGTGCCTGGTTCACGAGGTCCGGCGAAGGTGCCGATCACCCCCTGACCGTGGAGTGCCGTGCGGAGCCGCTCGTCGGTCACGTACCGTTCCACCACATCGGCGATCGAGGCGTGCAGGACCACGTCGAGTGCCTCCGCGTCGTCGGCGAACAGCTCCTCCAGCGCGGCGCGGTCGGGGGCATCGCCGAGCCAGACGTCGCCCCGGGGGCCCCGTCGGAGCCGGTCCCGGATGCGGTCGAAGAGCGACTCGTACGCGAGGAAGCCTTCGACGTCACGCGGTGCGAGTGCCGCGACGGAGGCCGCCGTCTTCGCCTCGTCCTGCCACTGGAACAACGAGGTGCCGTCCTCGAACGGCGTCCACTGCGTCGGATCGACCACGAACGTTCGGTATCCGTACCGCTCGAGCTCCAGCTCCTCGATGACGCGCGGGTGCAAGAGCCCGACGAGATAGGCGCACGGGCTCATCACGAAGCGCTCGTCGGCGAACGGCTGCTCGAGGGTGCACGCCCCGCCGAGCTGGTCGCGACGTTCGAGCACGAGGACGCTGCGACCGGCGATCGCGAGGTACGCGGCCGCGGTCAGGCCGTTGTGACCACCGCCGACGATCACCACATCCCACTCGCGCGACGCGAGGTCGGCGACCGGCTCGGGGAGGCCGACCCGACCCATCAGCTCGAAGGTGCTCATCGCCCGTCCGTTCCCGGCTTCGTCCCATTGCCTGCAACCCTGGGGCCGTCACCCGCCAGGTAAGCGTTCGCAAACCACCTGACGACACGGTGGACGGCATCCTCCCGCGGTGCGAGCGGACCCGGAACGAACCACGGGGAAGCGCACCCGCGCTGCACCGATGCGCACGCGTCCCAGTCCTGTCGGTTGGTCACGTCCCACAGCGCGACCGCCGACGCGAGATCTTCGGGTGTCACGCACGGTGCCGCGAGCCACTCACACGTGATGTGCGTGGCGCCCGGGGTGCGGGGCTCGAGCCGGTGGGTCATCACGTAGTCGGGATGGGCGCTGACGAGGAGCGCCGGAAGCAACGCGACGTACGCGACCCGGCGCCGACGGTCGGCGTCGAGGCCCGGCAGCGGGGTGGCGACCGCGTCGCCGGTCATCGACATCGTCGACGCCGACTCGGCGAGGTCCATCCACCCTCCGACCCATGCGGGTCCGGGTTCGACGTTGTCGCCGCTGTCCGGCGGGCTGATCCGGCTGAGCTCCGGATGGATCCGGGGACAATGGAGGCACTCCTGATAGTTCTCGTGCACGATCTTCCAGTTCGCCGCTACGTCGTACTCGTGGCGGACAACAGGCACGAGCGCGGCCGCGTCGTGTGCACCGAGGAGCGCGTCCACGCCGAGAAACGCTTCCTCGACGGGTGCCGCAGTTCCATCGGCGTTGACGAACACCCAGCCCAGGTGCTCGACGACAGGCAACCCGACGAGTGCGAGCTCGTCGGCGTCGGGATCGAGTCCACCTGTCGCATGGAGGAGCCGGCCGTCGAGGTCGTAGGCCCATCCGTGATACGGACAACGCACCGACGGGCGACACACCTCGTCACCTGCGGCGAGGAGCTCGTGACCGCGATGTCGACACGTGTTGGCGAACGCGCGGAGCATGCCGTCGCTCCCCCGCACGACGATCGCGGACGTGTCGCCGAGCGCGACCGCCACCTGGGCTCCGAGTGCAACGAGTGCCGACGCGTGCGCCACCGCCACCCATCCAGCCGCGAAGACGTGCGCGCGCTCCCAGTCGAGCACCTCGGGATCCGTGTAGGCCGCGCCCGGGAGCATCCGGGCACGGTCGAGCGACGCCCGGGACCGCTCCAGGTCCTCGGCGCGGAGTGACCCCGGCAACAACGTCACATCTGCCCTGCGTCGAGCGTGCGCTTCAGGAACTCGGACGTCCGCACATTCTGAGGTGCCGTGAAGATCTTCTCGGGTGGACCTTCCTCGATGATCTGGCCCCGATGGAGGTAGCAGACCTTCGTCGCGACGTCGCGCGCGAACCCCATCTCGTGCGTCGCCACGACCATCGTCATCCCCTGCTCGGCGAGCTCCTGCATCATGTGGAGCACCTCGTTCACGAGCTCGGGGTCGAGCGCGCTCGTGATCTCGTCGAACAGCATGAGCTGGGGTTGCATGGCCAGGGCGCGGACGATCGCGACGCGCTGCTGCTGGCCGCCCGAAAGCCGGTCGGGATACTCGTCAGCCTTGTCCGGGAGCCCGATGCGCTCGAGCAATGGCCGGGCCCGTTCCTCGGCATCATGCTTCGACAGATGCAGCACCTTGCGCGGCGCGAGCGTGATGTTGTCGAGCACCGTCATGTGCGGGAACAGGTTGTAGGCCTGGAAGACGATGCCGATGTCGCGTCGAAGCCGATTGAGCTTGATGTCGTCCTGGATGACCGTGCGCCCGAGCACGGTGATGATCCCGCCCTGGGTCGCCTCCAGACCATTGATGCAGCGGAGCAGGGTCGACTTCCCTGACCCCGACGCACCGATGAGGCACACCACTTGGTGCTCCTCGACCTCGAGGTTGATCCCGTCCAACACGGTGTTCGCCCCGAACCGTTTCACCACGTCGGCCACGCTGACGTGCGCCATCACCCACCCCCCGCGGTCATCCGCTGGCGATCGCGCTTCACCAGGAAGTCGGTAAAGCGGGTCATCGGGATCGTGATCACGAGGAAGCAGATGCCGAGGCCCGTCACCGATGAGAGGTTGAAGTTGTTGTTGGCATAGTTGCTCGCAGCCGCGAACCCCTCGAAGATCCCGGCGATGTTCAGGAGCGCGGTGTCCTTCTGTAGACCGATGAAGTCGTTCATGAGCGGCGGGATGACCCGCCGCACTGCCTGGGGCATCACGACGAAGCGCATCGACTGCCCGCCGGACAACCCGAGGCCGCGTGCCGCGGCGCGCTGACTCCAGTGCACGCTCTCGATGCCCGATCGATAGACCTCGGCGACATACGCGCCGTACACGAGAACGAGGGCGAAGATGCCGAGCATCTCGACCGAGTCGAACCCGAGGAAGCTGGTATCGGGGCCGGGCACGATCGAGAGCTGCGTCAACGGCAGGCCGAACACCACCAGGTAGATGGTGATGATCGCCGGCAGGCCCCGGAAGACGTCCACGTAGGCGACCGCGAGCCACCGCAGCGGAGCTGCGGCCCGCCCCGGGAGGTCGCGGGCGATGGCCACGGTCAGGCCCCAGGCCAGGACAAGGATCTCGGCGACGACGAAGATCTTGATGTTCAGCACGAAACCGTCGAAGACGAGCCCAGCGCTGTCGCCCAGGTCGGGGAGCGAGAAGAAAACCTCCTGGACATCTTGCAGCCCGGTCCACGCCGACCAGATCGCGAGGGCCAGTGCCAGCAGCACGGACACCGTGATGCCTCCGACGGCGATCCGTCGCGACCGGCGAGCCAGATCCTCGTCGCGGGCCGGCCCGTCGCGCTCGACGATCCGCGTCTCGGCCCGTCGCCCGAACGCGAGCGCGAACACCGCGAGCGGGAACGATGCGGTGAACAGGATCAGAAATCCGTTGTCGGTGTCGCCGGAACGAAGCAGCGCGACCACACCACCCGCCACTGCGAGCAGGACCGACGACGACGACACCAGGATTGCCGCAAGCGCGCGGGAGTCCCGCCGCGTCCGCACTGTCGCCGTCTTGGGTGTCACCGGCACCTCACCGCGTCAGCAACCGGTGCGCGCGAGGGGCCCGGCTCGATGCCGGGCCCCTCGACTGCGCACGGTGTCCCTGGATCAGGGCTTGATGAACTTGACCGTCGTCGGGTCGCCACCGAGGTACTTCGCCGAGAGCTTCGCGAGCGTCCCGTCGTCCTTGAGCTCGGTGATCGCCGCGTCGATGTCAGCGAGCAGCGACGAGTCCTTGACCAAGATGCCGCCGTACTCCTCGCCGGTCGCGAACTGTCCGACGACCTTGAACTGACCCTTCGACTTCGACGCCTGCTCGAGCACGATCGCCGTGTCGAGTAGCACCGCGTCGATCTGCTTCGCCCGCAGGGCCGCGAACAGGTCAACTGTCTGCTTGTACGTCCGCACCTTGTTCTTCGGCTTCAGCTCGTCCTTCAGGTAGAACTGCGCCGTCGTCGAGCGCTGCACGCCCCACTTGAGCTTCTTCACGTTCTTCGCGGTGACCTTGGTGCCCTTACGGACCATGATCCCCTGGTCGGACGCGAAGTAGGGCGTGGTGAAGTCGACGACCTGCGCCCGCTCGTCGGTGATCGTCACCTGCGAGAGCGCGAGGTCGAACGTGCTCAGCTGGCCGGCGACCAGGGCGTCGAACGAGACGTCCTGGACTTCGATCCCGTCGTAGCCGAGCTTCTCGGCGATCAATCCGGCCATGTCGTACTCGTAGCCGCCATCGACGTTGTCGGGCGTCTCACCGTTCCAGAAACCTGGAGCGGGAAGGTCGGTCGCGACCTTCAGTGGACCCTTCCCTTGCGCTCCTGCCGGCACGGCGAGCATCGTCGCCAACCCGACGGCAGCGAGCGCTACCAGAACTTTCCTCACAATTCGCATCTCCCCGTTGATTGCGTGAACGGGAGCAACCTAGTGCGGTGGCGGAACGAGGCAAAGCAGTGGATCGCTCTCGTAACCTGCTCGGCATGAAGCGGATTCACCATTGGGTTGGCGGCAAGGAGTGGGCCGGGACATCCACTCGGACCAGCGAGGTCTTCGACCCCGCAACCGGCGAGGTGGCCGCCCGGGTGGGGCTCGCGACGTCGGCCGATGTCGACATCGCCGTTGACACGGCGACGGGAGCGTTCGCCGAGTGGGCCGCCACGCCCGTGGGGCGGCGGGCCCGGGTCCTGTTCTCGTTCCGGGAGATCGCCGAGCGCCACCGCGACGACCTCGCGCGGGTGGTCAGCGCCGAGCACGGGAAGGTGGTCTCCGACGCACTCGGTGAGGTCGCTCGCGGACTCGAGGTCGTGGAATTCGCCTGCGGGATCCCGCACCTCCTGAAGGGCGGGTACTCCGAGCAGGTCTCGACCGACACCGACGTCCATTCGATGCGCCAACCGCTCGGGGTGTGCGCCGGGATCACCCCGTTCAACTTCCCCGCCATGGTCCCGATGTGGATGTGGCCAGTGGCGATCGCCTGCGGAAACACGTTCATCCTCAAGCCGTCCGAACGGGACCCCTCTGCCGCGATGGTCGTCGCCGAGTGGTTGACCGAGGCCGGGTTGCCCGACGGCGTGTTCAACGTGGTCCACGGCGACAAGGAGTCTGTCGACGCACTCCTCGCCCACCCCGACGTGCGTGCAGTGAGCTTCGTCGGCTCCACGCCGATCGCCCGCTACGTGTACGAGACGGCCGCGGCCCATGGCAAGCGCGTCCAGGCACTCGGCGGCGCCAAGAATCACATGGTCGTGCTCCCCGACGCCGACCTCGAAGTCGCGGCCGACGCCGCGGTGTCGGCGGGGTACGGCTCCGCCGGGGAGCGTTGCATGGCGATCTCGGTGGTGGTCGCGGTCGGTGACGTCGCCGACCCGCTCGTCGAAGCGATCCGCGTGCGGACGGAGGCCCTCACGATCGGTCCGGGCAACGACGCGTCGTCGGAGATGGGGCCCCTCGTCACCGCGATCCACCGCGACCGCGTCGCCGGATACGTCGACGCCGGCGTGCAAGAGGGTGCAACGCTCGTCGTCGATGGTCGCCCACTCTGCGTCGAAGGTCACGAAGCGGGCTTCTTCCTCGGCCCCTGCCTGTTCGACGACGTCGACCCTTCGATGTCGATCTACACCGACGAGATCTTTGGGCCGGTGCTCTCGGTCGTGCGCGTCGACACCTACGACGATGCGGCCGATCTGCTCGCCGCGAACCCTTACGCGAACGGCGTGGCGATCTTCACGCGCGATGGTGGTGCGGCGCGCCGCTTCCAGCGCGAGGTGGACGCCGGGATGATCGGCATCAACGTGCCGATCCCGGTGCCGATGGCGTACTACTCGTTCGGAGGCTGGAAGCAGAGCCTCTTCGGCGACACTCACGTCCACGGCCCCGAGGGCGTCCACTTCTATACGCGCGGCAAGGTGGTCACCACCCGGTGGGCCGACCCGGCGACTCGCGGTCCGGACCTCGGGTTCCCCACCACCCGCTGATCCCTGCTCCCGAACGGGTGCGGGTACTGCGCGCTCCTGACGCGGGCCTCACACTCCCCTGACGACCCCGGTCGATGCTCGGGACGGTCGGACCCACCGACCGTTTCCGACAAGGGAGTGCACGATGAAGATCCGCAGCACCATCGCAGGAACCCTGCTCGTCGCCACGATGGGCGCGGGCACGTTGGCGCTCGCCCCCGCGGCCGGCGCGCAGACCACCAACCCGCCGACCTCGGCCGCGTGTGAGCGCGCGCACGACGCGTGGCTGCGTATCGTCGCCGCCAACGAGCGCGCCGTCGCCGAGTACCGGCAGCTGCGAGCGAAGCAGCAGCAACTGATCGACGCGGGCCACGAGGCCGCTGCCCACGGCCTCGACCGGCGCCTCGATGCGGCACGACGTCGCCACGAGCAGCTGAAGGCCAAGGTCCTCGCGGTGGCGACGAAGGTGCGCGACCGCTGCACCGAGCAGCCCCCGGTGCTCACCGAGATCTGAGCCCCCATCCCTGCCCCCGTCGCCGACACGGGCCTGGCTCGCAGCCGGGCCCGTGTCGCGCGCCCGTGGGTAGCCCGCTCGCGTCAGGGATAGAACTTGTTCTCCGGGTCCTCCGACGCCGCGGCAGCCTCGCCGAAGCGACGAAGAGCACGTGGCCACGCGGTGCCCACCGGACCGGAGCGGTCGCCGAGCACCGTGTTGACGTGCGCGGCGTCGTCGCCGGTGCCGGCGAAGCCCTCGCCCAAGGGGCGCCACTCGATGCACCGGGTGACCGCCGTGGAGGGGCCGACGGCCCGGATCGTC
>JANOWV010000067.1:0-1879 GCA_031418075.1 Actinomycetes bacterium | reverse complement strand
TTCAAGATCGACAGCGCGGGCACCGCGTACGTCACCGGGTTCACCGTGCTCCAGGAGACCGTGCACGACGAGCTCCGGGGCCGGACCTTTGCGACGCTCTACACCGTGATCCGCATGTGCCTGCTCCTTTCGCTGGTGATCTCGCCGTTGTGGGCCGACTTCTGGAGCTGGTTCGTCGGGCTCTTCCCCGGCGACCGGGTCATCGAGTTCGGCAACACCTCGTACGCGTTCCCGGGTGTGCGCATCGCGTTGTGGGGTGGTGGCCTCATCACCTTCCTCGCGGGGTTCTGGGCTCGACGGTCGTGGAAGCAGGCGCAACGCGCCGAGGCCGCGGTATGAGCGACGGCGGACGGTTCGTCGTGCTCGAGGGCGGCGACGCGACCGGGAAGAGCACCCAGGTCCGACGCCTGGTCGAGCGGCTCCGCGGCGCCGGCCACGATGTGGTCGAGACGTTCGAGCCGGGAGCGACCCCGCTGGGCGCGCAGCTGCGTTCGGTGCTGCTCGAGCGTGACGCGACGATCGACCCCGTGACCGAGGCACTCCTGATGGCCGCCGACCGCGCGCAGCATGTCGCTGAGGTCTTGCGCCCCGCGCTCGAGCGCGGTGCGTGGGTCGTCAGTGACCGATTCGTCCCGTCGTCGCTCGCGTACCAGGGGGTCGCGCGGGGACTCGGTGTCGAACCCGTCGACGCGCTGAGCCGGATGGCGACCGGTGGGCTCGAACCAGATCTCGTCGTGGTCCTCGAGGTCTCGGTCGCCGAGGCGCGTCGGCGCCTCGGCACGGCACGCGATCGTCTCGAGGGTGAGAGTGCCGCGTTCGTCGAGGCGGTGCACGACGCGTACCGGACGCTGGCCGCGGCGCGGGACTGGCCGGTCGTCGACGCGGAGCAGGATGTTGATGCGGTGGCCGACGCGATCTGGGCTGTCGTCGACGAGCGGTGCCGACCATGACCGACACGGCCGCAGCCGGCTGGGAGCGCGTCATCGGCCAGGAACGTGCGGTCGCCGCGCTGCAGCGCGCCGCGACCCGCCCGGTGCACGCCTATCTCCTCGTCGGGCCGAGGGGCTCCGGGGTGGAGGACGCCGCCCGTTCCTTCGCGGCGACGCTCGTGGCACCCGGCGATCAACGGGTTGGCGACCTCGTCGATCGTGGTGAGCATCCCGATGTCGTCGAGATCGATCCGACCGGGAACCAGGTGGTGATCGCCGACGCGCAGGCACTCGTGCGCGAAGCCCACGCGAGCCCGATCGAGTGCGACCGCAAGGTCGTGATCCTGTCGGGCGCAGACCGGCTCAATGACACCGCGGCGAACGCGCTGTTGAAGACCATCGAAGAGCCTCCGGCCCGCACCACCATCGTGCTCCTGGCGGAACGGGTTGACCGGCTCCCGGCGACGATCCGGTCGCGGTGCCAACGCGTCGACTTCGCGCCGCTCGACGAGGAGACCGTGCGCCGGGCACTGCACCACCCATCTCGCTCGCCACTCCCGGAAGCACGCGTGGACCTGATCGCACGCCTCGCGGGCGGCCGACTCGACCGGGCCCTCGCGCTGGCCGATCGCCTCGGGCCGGTGCGCGACGCGTTCGTCGACGCCGCCGACGCGCTCGACGGAACCGGGGCTGCCGCAGAGCGTGCAGCCGTGATGCTCGTGGATGCCGTCGCCCAGTCGGTGACCGAGCTCGAGGAGCGACACGCAGCCGACCTCGAACGCGTCGAGACCGAGCTCGCCGCCGCCGGGTACCCCTCGCGCGTCGTTGCGGCCCGCCGCCGGGCAGTCGCCGATCGCCAGAAGCGGGAACACCGGCGGGCGCGCACCGACGCGTTGCTCGAGGGCATCACGGCGATCGAGTCGCTGTTCCGCGACGCGCTGGCGGGACCG
>JANOWV010000066.1:0-4974 GCA_031418075.1 Actinomycetes bacterium | reverse complement strand
CCGCGGATCGATGTGAGTGGAGTCCGGAGGTCGTGCGAGATCCCGAGCAGGAACTCGTGCTCGTGATCGCGTGCGCTCTGCAGGTCGGCGGCCATCGCGTCGATGCTCCGGGCGAGGTCGGCCAGCTCGTCGTCGGGCATCGCGCCCACGTCGACGCGTGCGCTGAGGTCACCGGTGGCGATCTTCCGGGCCGTGGTCTGCATGGCTGCGATGGGGCGCGTCATCCGGCGGGCCAACAGCGCCGCGACCGTCGCCGCGACGAGGAGTGCGAAGGCCCCGGTCCAGAGGAGGAATCGTCCGGCCTGGCCGAGCGGACGCGTCTCGAACTGTTGGCTCAGGACGAGGACCGGTGTTCGCCCCCCGATCGAGCCCAGCGGAGTGGCCACGAACGCGGTGCCGTCGCGCACGCCCTGCTGCATTTCCGACTGCTCGAGCTTCGCGACGTCGAGGTCCGTGGGTCGGAGCTCGGCCGGCAGGCTGGGGAGCTCGATCCGGTCGGCGCAGGTGCTCCCGAGGAGTCCGGCCACCCCGTCCTCGAACTGGCCGGTCTCGGTGAGCACCAGGAGGCTCCCACCCGAGAGGTTGACCGTCGCGGCCACCAACCGGCAGGTGAAGCTGACGCTCGCCTGACGCGTCGCGCTCGGTTCTGTCCGGGCCGCGGCGCGGAAGCGCTGGCCGAGCGCCTCGAGCTGGTCGGCGATGCGGGGCGCGTCAGCGCTCAGCTCGTCGAGGGCCGACGATGCGGCGGTGTCACGGGCGAGTCCTGCCGCACCGAGCGCCGCCGCGATCAGCACGCCGAGCGCCAACGCGACCATCGCGATGAAGAGCCGGGTGCGGAGTCGTCGGTGCGGGCGGTTCATCCGGCGTCGGCAGTGGTGCCCGATGTGCTGGTGCCCGATGTGCTGCTGCCCGAATCGAGACGGTAACCCACGCCGCGCACCGTGGTGATGAGCGTCGCGCCACTGACCTTCCTGCGGACCTGCGCGATGTGAACGTCGACCGTGCGGGCGTCGCCGAACCAGTCGGGGCCCCACACGCCATCGAGGATCTGGTGACGGGACAGCGCGAGGCCGGGCCGCTGCGCGAGGAAGCGCAGCAGGTCGAACTCCTTCGTCGTGAACTCGACCGGCTGCTCGTCGATGCGGATCTCCCGCCGGCCGGCGTCAATCGTCACCCGCCCGGCCTGGACAACCTCGGGAAGGCTCATGCCGTCGCTCCGGCGAAGGACAGCGCGGACCCGCGCGACGAGCTCGGCGGGGGAGAACGGCTTCGTCACGTAGTCGTCGGCGCCGAGCTCCAGCCCGAGGACGCGGTCGACTTCACTTTCGCGAGCGCTGAGGAAGATGACCGGCGTGCGTGAGGTATGCCGGATCTGCTTGCAGACCTCCAGCCCGTCGATGTCTGGGAGCCCGACGTCGAGGACGATGAGCCGCGGCCGGTGCGTTGCGATCTGCTCCAGTCCCGAAGTTCCTGAGCCGGCCTTCAGGACACGGAAGCCCTCGCGCTCGAGGTAGAGGCCGACGAGGTCGGCGATGTTGGGCTCGTCATCGATGACGACGATCGTCCCCTTCTCCATGGTTAGCTTCTCCATGTTCCCCTCATCTGGCGCCCCTCATCCGGCGTCTCCTCATCCGGTGTCTGCCCGATGGCGACTGGCTCCATCGGGTCATGTTGTCGGTGTGAACGTGAGCGGAGTGTGAGGTGTGCGTCAGTGGTCTGTGTCGATCCGGTTCGAGCGCACGACCTCCGAGAGCCACGCCGCACTGGGTTTCACCGTCCGAACCTGGGTCGTGCGGTCGACCCCGACGATCCCGAATCGCATCTGGTAGCCGAACGCCCACTCGAAGTTGTCGAGCAACGACCACTGGAAGTAGCCGCGGACGTCGATGCCGTCGGCGATCGTGGCCGCGACCCCGGCGAGGGACTCGCGGAGGTACCGGACGCGTTGGCTGTCGTCGTCGGTACCGATCCCGTTCTCGGTCACGTAGAGGGGGACCTGGGCGACCTCTGCAGCGTGGCGGATGGAGGCCTCGGCCGCTCGTGGCCAGTACTCGTAGCCCATCGGGAGCACCTCGACGCCCGGCTCCGGTCCGAGGACACCTTCCTTGCCGACTCGGGTGCGCGAGTAGGCCTGCACGCCGAAGTAGTCGTCGCCGCGCGCCGCCTCGAGGTAGACGTCCTCGTGGTGCGCCCGGTACTCGGCGATCTTGTCTTCGGCGCCCGCCTCCGCGGCCCAGTCGCTCATCGAGAGCGTCAGGCCGACGGGGAAGTCGCCCGGCCCACTCTTGATCGCGTCGTAGGAGCGGCGATGTGCGTCAACGAGCACCTCCGTGGCGCGCACATAGCCGTCGAGGTCCTGGGTGTGTCCGGGTGGGAACGCCCCCACGAGGTAGCCGATGGTCGACACCACGTTGGGCTCGTTGATCGTGCATGCCATGCCGATGCGATCGCCGAGGGCGGCAGTGGCGTGCTCGCAGAACCGAGCGAAACGCTCAGCCGTCTTCGGGTCCGTCCACCCACCGTCGACCACCGCCCAGCGAGGCGTGGTGAAGTGGTGGAAGGTCACGACGGGCAGCAGCCCGCGGGCCGCGCACGCGTCGAGCACCCGGGCGTAGTGATCGAGCTGCGCCCGGGAGAACTCGCCTTCCTCGGGCTCGATCCGCGACCACTCGAGCGAGAAGCGGTAGGCGCCGAACCCCAGGCCGGCGAGGATGTCGAGGTCCTCTTCGTAGCGCCAGTAGTGGTCGCACGCATCCCCAGAGGGTTCGACGCACGCCGTGTCGGGTGCGTGCTCCCAGGCCCACCAGTCGTTGTTCCAGTTGGAGCCCTCCACCTGGTGCGCGGCGGTGGCCGTGCCCCAGAGGAAGCCGTCGGGGAAATTGGTCGTCATCGGATGGAGCGTAGAAGACCGGGTCGCCCGACTGGGTCGCCTGACCGGGTTTGGTGACCGGGCCCGTCTGGCACACTGACCCCCGATGACCGTCCTCGACGAGATCCTCGCCACCAAGCGCGACGAGGTGAGCCTCCTGCACCAGCCGCAGGCCAGGGACGCGATTCGCAAGGCTGCGCTCGCCAGTCCGCCGACGCGCGGCTTCGAGGCGGCGCTGCGAGAGCGGCGCAGCACGGGGCGACTCGGCGTGATCGCGGAGATCAAGCGTCGGTCCCCATCGAAGGGCGACCTGGCGCCGGACCTCGACCCGGAGGCAGTCGCGACGGCGTATGAGCAGGGGGGCGCGGCGTGCCTCTCCGTGCTGACCGACGGACCGTTCTTCGGCGGGTCGGTGGCCGACCTCCAGATTGCTCGGCTCGCGGCCTCGACCACGCCGATCCTCCGCAAGGACTTCACGATCGATCTCGACCAGGTCTACGAGGCCCGGGGGATCGGGGCCGACGCGCTCCTCCTGATCGTTGCGGCGCTCCCGGACGACGTGCTCCTCGCTGACCTCCATTCCCTCGCGTCCGAGCTCGGACTCGGTGTGCTGGTCGAGGTGCACGACGAGCGAGAGATGGAGCGAGCGGTCGACGTGGGCGCGACGATCGTCGGCGTCAATGCTCGTGACCTTGCCACCTTCACCGAGGACCTCGACCGCGTCGAGGCAGTCGTCGCGTCGCTGCCGCGCGAGACGCTTGCCGTCGCCGAGAGCGCGATCCGGTCCATCGACGACGCGCGAAGGATGGGCGACGCCGGATTCGACGCGGTCCTGGTGGGCGAGGCCCTCGTGCGCGCCGAAGACCCCGAGGGACTCGTCCGGGATCTCGCGTCCCTCCCGTTCTCGGCACGCTGAGGGTTGCTCGGCAACATCGAGCGTGCCGAGAAGTCTGAAGGATTGCGTCAGCGGCCCGACCAACGGGGTGGCCGTCCCTCGGCGGTGGCACGTCGACCTTCCTGCGCGTCGTCGCTGGTAGTGACAAGTCGACGCATGGCCTCGCCCATCCGCACCGCGTCCTCCCAGGGGACGTGACGGCCCCGGTGGGCCATCTCGTTCACCGCGCGGACGGCGAGCGGCGCGCCCTGGCACAGTCGGTCGGCGAGGAGTCGCGCCTCGTGGAGCAGGTCGTCGCGTGGGACGACGCGGAGCGCGAGCCCGATCTCGTGGGCGCGCTCGGCATCGATCCGATCACCGGTGAGCAGCAGCTCGAGTGCGTCCTGCATTCGGACGCGTGTGGGAAGTCGCATCGCGCCGACGATGGTCGGAACGCCGATGCGCACTTCGGGCATGCCGAACTGGGCATCGTCGGCCGCGAGCACGAAGTCGCATGCCGCGGCCATGGTCAGTCCGTATCCGAGGCAGTAGCCGTTGACCGCGGCGATCGTCGGCTTCCAGACCTCGAGACCCGACTCGAACGAGTTGACGGTGGGGATCTCCCAGAACGAACCGGGCCAGGTACCGGCTGATCCCGCGCCGTCGGTCAGGTCGGCCCCGACGCAGAACGCGCGACCGGTCCCGGTGATGATCGCCACCCACGCTTCCTCGTCGTCCCGAAATCGCTCCCACGCGGCATTGAGCTCGGTGCGCATCGCACCGTTGATCGCGTTGAGGCGCGCAGGTCGGCAGTAGGAGATCGTCGCGACATGGCCGTCGCGTTCGTAGCTCACGAGTGGTTCGCTCACGAGGTGTCGGGACTCACGAGCGCCCTCGCCGCCCGGTCGTTGAAGAGCCGGTTGACGACGAAGAAGATCACGGTCGCGTAGATCCATCCCATGAGGATGTCGCTGAAGTAGTGCTCGGCGCCGTAGACGAGCACGAAGACCATGGCCGCGTTGTACGCGACGAGCAACCAGCGCCATCGTCCGATCCGGCGCCACAGGAACAGCAGGGTCATGAACGGCCATGCCGCGTGGAGTGACGGGAGTGCCGCTACCGGGTTGGCGAGTCTGGCGTCGCCGTTGAAGACCTTCGCCGCCGATTCGATGCCGAGGCTCTCCCAGACCGCGTGGACCACTCGAGTGGTGTGTCCGAGCGCGCCCTGGCG
>JANOWV010000065.1:0-7737 GCA_031418075.1 Actinomycetes bacterium | reverse complement strand
TGTCGCATCCCCGGCTGCGAAGCCACCCGCGGCATCCAGATCCACCACACCAACCCGATCTGTGCGCACGGCGACACCCACGACCCCCGCGAGCTCTGCGGCATCTGCTCGCCCCACCATCCGATGCTCGAACCCCACGGCCCCTACCGACTCGTCGGCAATGCGGAAGAGCCTGATGGCCTCACACTCGTCCACCGCGACGATCCGCCCACTGACGGGCGACGACCCGACCATCAGGCCCGCGACGGCCCCGCACCCTGAGGGCGGGTTACGTTCGCGGCGTGTCCTGGCTCACCATCGCGTTGATCGGAGTGGGCTCGGTGCTCGGGAGCTGGGCGTTGCTGATCCTGCTCGCGCGTCGCTTGCCTCCCGGGACCGCGAAGGACCTTGCTGCGATCCTGCCCGCGTGTGCGACCACGATGTGGCGGTTGCGGCGCGACCCGGCCGTCCCGTTCCGGGCCAAGGCCGCGCTCGTCGTCGCCGGGATCTGGGTGGTGTCGCCGATCGACCTGATCCCGGAGTTCCTTCCGGTGATCGGGCCACTGGACGACGTGGTGGTCGTTGCGCTGGCGCTCCGGTACGCCGCCCGCCGCGTCCCCCGCGAGGTGCTCGAGCGTGCCTGGGCGGGTGAGCCGCACCTGCTGGACCGGCTCCTCGGTGGCCGGGGCTGACGGCGGGAACGCGTCTCAGATGGCCCGCTCGACGCCTTCCCAGTAGGGATCGCGCAGCTTGCGCTTGTAGAGCTTTCCGTTGGGGTCGCGGGGCATCTCGTTCGTGAAGTCGATCGACTTCGGAGTCTTGAACTTCGCGAGCCGGTCTTTGCACCACGCGAGGATCTCGGCTTCGAGCTCGGGTGATCCGGTGGAGCCGTCGATCGGTTCCACCACCGCCTTGACCTCTTCGCCCCAGTCGGCGTGGGGGATGCCGAACACCGCGACGTCGGCGACCTTCGGGTGCAGGATCAGCTCGCTCTCGATCTCGGCCGGGTAGATGTTCGCCCCGCCCGAGATGATCATGTCCGTCTTGCGGTCCGACAGGAACAGCCACCCGTCCTTGTCGAGGAAACCGACGTCGCCGACCGTGAAGTACTTGCCTTGCCGACTCTTGTCGGTCTTGTCCTTGTCCTTGTAGTACTCGAAGTTGCCCGTCATCATGTGCATGTAGACGGTCCCGATGTCGCCGGGCGGCATCTCGTTGCCATCGTCGTCGAGGATCACGACCTCCGAGATCGGCCACGCCTGCCCGACCGTACCCGGGTGCTCGAGCCAGTCCTTGGCGAACACGAGCGTGCCGCCGCCTTCGCTGGCTGCGTAGTACTCGTCGATGACCGGGCCCCACCACGCGAGCATCTGGCGCTTCACTTCGGGTGGGCACGGCGCCGCCGCGTGCACCATGTGACGCAACGACGACACGTCGTAATTCGTGCGCTCGTCTTCGGGGATCGCGAGCAGACGCACGAACTGCGTCGGCACCATGTGCGTGTTGGTCACCTTGTACTTGTCGATGAGGTGCATCATCTGCTGGGGCGTCCACTTGTCCATCACCACGACGGTGTGGCCGATGTGGATCGCGGCGCCCGCGAACACGAGCACCGCGGTGTGGTACAGCGGCGACCCGCAGATGTGGACGTTGTCGTCGAACGGCTGCAGGCCGAAGAGGAAGAGCATCCCACCGAAGCCGTTGCCGGCTGCTTCAGGATCGATCCCGGGAAGCGGCCGACGCACACCCTTGGGCTTGCCGGTCGTACCGGACGTGTAGTTCATGACGTTGCCGGCGGTGCGGCGTTCCGGTGTTGTGGTCGGCTGTCCGTCCTTGAGCTCCGCGTAGCTGCGGAACCCGGCAATGTCGCCGCCGACCGCGAAGCGTCCTTCCGCGGGGAACGCGATCTCGTCGGCGGCCGCGGTGGCCTGCTCGGCGAAGCTCGCGTGCGAGACGAGAACCTTCGCCTCGCAGTCCTGCACGATGTAGGCGATCTCGGGACCGACGAGGTGCCAGTTGATCGGGATCAGGTAGAAGCCCGCCTGGGTGACCGCGAGGAACAGCTCGAAGACCTCGGCGCTGTTCGGGAGCAGCATGGCGACCGCGTCGCCTTCCTGGAGGCCGAGCGCACGGAGGCCGTGGACGACCTGGTTGCACGATGCCAGCAGCTCGCCGGCAGAGATCTCCCGTTCATCGGGGTCGACGAGTGCCAGGTGGTCGGGCATCGCTTCGGCGATCTTCCAGAAGCCCAGCGGTGGGGCGTCGGTCACAGGGTGCTCCTCAAGGCGGGGTGCGAGTGCGGCGGTGGGTGCGGGCGAGGCTGACGGTTGGTCCTGCTCCGCCGACGAAGTAGAACATGTTCTGATCCGGCGCGGCAACATGTGGCTGGTGAGCCGGGCCACGGGGCGACCGAGCCCCCGAGCGCAGATCGATGAGAACGAGGCGATGCACCGATGACGACGGGACTGCTCGAGGGACGGGTCGCCGTCGTGTCCGGGGCGGGTCCGGGCATGGGTCGTGCGATCGCGCTCGAGCTGGCCCGTGCTGGCGCCGACGTGGCGCTCGGAGCCCGGCGAGCGTCGTCGTGGGGACCGGTGGTCGAGGAGATCGAAGCGCTCGGACGGCGGTCGATCGGTGTCGGTACCGACATCCGCGACCCCGAACAGGGCAAGCGCCTGGCCGACACCGCGGCAGCCGAGCTCGGCCGGGTCGATGTGGTCGTGCACAACGCGTTCGCCGAGGAGGACTGGCGCGAGCCGTTCGACGGGTTCGACCCGCAGCGATGGCGCGAGCCGATCGACGTGAACGTCTTCGGAGCGCTCGCGCTCAGCCAAGCCTGTATCCCGCACCTGCGCGCGGTCGGTGGAGGATCCATCGTGATGATCACGACGCTCTCGGTGAGGAACCCGATCCCGCTGCTGGCGGGGTACGCCGCGTCGAAGCGTGCGCTCACCACTGCAGCCCAGGTGCTCGCAAAGGAGCTCGGCCCATCGAAGATCCGGGTGAACTGCGTCGCGCCCGGACACATCCGCGGTCGATCGCTCGACGAGTACTTCGCGTGGATCTCGGAGCAGCGCGGGACCACCCCGGAGGTCGTCGCCGGTGAGATCGCCGCACAGAATGCATTGCCGCACCTCGCGAGCCCCGAGGAGATCGCTCCCGCCGTGCTCTTCTTCGCCTCGGACCTGTCGCGCGTGATCACCGGCCAGACCCTCGACGTGAACTGCGGCCGCACCATGAACTGACCCCTTTTCCTTTCTTGGCCTCTGTCCCTCGATGCACCTCAGTCCTTGATGCGTTGCTCACCCGCCGTCGGCGAGGTGAGGGACGCAGGTTTGAAAAAACATTCACCCTGCGAGCAGGAGCTGCACACATGCTGTTGGAGAACAAGCGATGCATCGTCTCGGGGATCGGCCCCGGACTCGGCCGTGAGATCGCACTCGCGTTTGCCCGCGAAGGCGCCGACGTCGCGCTCGGCGCGCGCACCGAGTCGATGCTCGAGCAGGTAAAGGGCGAAGTCGAGGTGCTCGGACGCAAGGCTGTCGTGTCGCGCACGGACATCACCGACCAGGGCGAGTGTGACGGGCTCGTCCAGGCCTGCGTCGATGCGTTCGGCGGTGTCGACGTGCTCGTGCACAACGCGTTCGCGCCCGACGTGTTCCAGATGTTCGAGGACGTCGATCTGAAGGCCTGGCGCACGATGATGGACGTGAACCTCTTCGGCAGTCTCCAGCTGACCAAGTCGGTGATCCCGGTGATGAAGGAGCAGCAGTCCGGATCGATCGTGTTCGTGAACTCGATGATCGTCCGCAAGGTGCTCCCGCTTCAGGGGGGCTACGCCACCTCGAAGGGCGCGCTGATGACCGCGGCACAGGTGCTGGCGAAGGAGCTCGGGCAGTACAAGATCCGAGTGAATTCGATCGTGCCCGGATGGATGTGGGGGCCGTCGGTCGAGGGGTACTTCAAGATGATGGAAGCCCAGACCGGCAAGACCGTGCAGGAGTCCTACGACGAGATCGCTGCCGCGATCACACTCGGCGAGATCCCGCCCGACGACGATTGCGCGAACGCCGCCGTCTTCTTCGCGTCCGACATGTCGTCGGTGATCACCGGGCAGGCGCTCGACGTGAACGGCGGCGAGGTCTTCCACTGATCCGTCGCTTCTGGTGATCCGTCGCTTCTGGTGATCCGTCATCGCTCGGACAGGGGGGCCGGTACCCTTTGACCGCACGATGGCGATCGGACGACGATCCCTTGCGAGCGGCCGACGGCCGGACAGGAGTGACGTGATGGCGCGACTCGATCTCCCGCCGAGCACCGGCGACACCGAGCAACCCGAGATCGCCCGGGTCTGGGCGCTGCGCCCCGAGCTCGGGGGACCGGTGGCCGCGCTGTCGGCCGCCGTGTACCAGCAGAGCATCCTGTCCGCGCGCGTGCGTGAGGCCGTGCGGATGCGGATCGCGCAGATCAACGACTGTCCCATCTGACTGGGTTGGCGGATCCCGCAGTTGCGGGAGCAGGGCGTCACCGAGGAGATGTATGCGCACGTCGAGTCGCACCCGGATCACCCCGAGTACTCGGAGGCCGAGCGCGCCGCGATCCGATACGCCGAGCTGTTCTGCCTCGACCACCTCGCGATCGACGACGCGTTCATGACCGGCCTCCGGAGTCACTTCTCCGATGCCGAGGTCCTCGACCTCACGATCTGCATCGGGAACTTCCTGGCGTTCGGGCGACTCACGCAGGTGCTGAAGCTCGATCAACAGTGCGAGCTGCCGTGACCGTGCGGGGGACGGTCGATCTCTTCGACCTCTCGATGTTCGAGCATGGTCCACCGCACGAGACGTTTCGTCGCCTGCGCGACGAGGCGCCGGTCTGCTTCCTCCCCGAGCCCGACGGTCCCGGCTACTGGGGCGTCTTCGGCCACGCTGATGTCGTCGAGGTCTCCCGCGACCCAGCGACCTTCCGGTCGGCGCCGCGCGTGTTCATCAAGGATCCCGCCGAGTCGGTCGGCGACGGCCAGATTCTCATCAACATCGATCCGCCCCGACACACCAAGCTGCGCCGGATCGTGAACCGGGGCTTCACGCCGCGTCAGATCGCGCTGCTCGAGCCACCGATCCGGGCCCTCGTCACGGGGCTGCTCGATGCCGCCGCCGCGTCGGGCACGTTCGACCTGGTCGAGGACGTCGCCGTCGAGCTGCCGCTGCAGGTGATCGCCGAGCTTGTCGGGGTACCACCCGAGGACCGACGCCGGGTGTTCGCGATGACCGAGGTCATGATGAGCGTCGGCGATCCCGACCTGGGGTACACCGAGGCAGATGCTCACGTCGCGATGGGGGAGATGTTCGCCTACGCCGATGCACTCTCGCAGGCCCGATCCGACGAGCCCGGCGACGACCTGCTCAGTCTGATCCTGCGCGCCGACGTCGATGGTGAGGCGCTCACGCAGATCGAGACCGACTTCTTCTTCCTACTGCTCATGAACGCGGGGAGCGAGACGACGCGCACTTTGATCGCCGGCGGCATGTTGGCGCTGTTCGAACATCCGGAGCAGTGGGCTCGTCTGATCGACGATCGAGCCAACGTAGCGACCGCGGTCGAGGAGATGCTGCGATGGGTGACGCCCGTCATGCACTTCCGGCGGACCGCTGCAACTGACGTGGTCGTCGCAGGCCAGGCGATCGCCGCGGGCGACAAGGTCGTGCTGTGGTACTCGTCGGCAAACCGTGACGAAGATATGTTCCCCGACGCTGATCGGTTCGATGTGGGTCGCACACCCAATGAGCACGTCTCGTTCGGCGCGGGTGGTCCGCACTTCTGCCTCGGTGCGAGCCTGGCGAGGCTCGAAGCCCGGGTGCTCTTCGAAGAGCTGCTCGAGCGGATGCCAGGGCTGGCGCTCGCCGGGCCCGTGAATCGCCTCGGATCGAACTTCATCAATGGGATCAAGGCGCTCCCGGTGCGGACCGGGGTGTGACCAGTTCGCCCGACGCCCCGCTCGCGGGGCGCGTCGCCGTCGTCACCGGGACCCGACTCGCGCTCGGCAAGGGCCTCGCGGAAGCGATCAGGGACGCAGGCGCGGCCGTCGGCGAGGTCGCGGACGAAGCACTCGCGACCCGAGAGGACGCGCTCAGCGCCTTCGCCGCTGTAGCCGCTGCGCAGGGAGGGCCGGTCGACATCGTCGTGCACGCCGCGATGCCCGACGTCGCTTTCGAGTCCATCGCGTTCGAGCACGTCGATGACGAGCGGTGGGAGGCGGTCTGGGAGGTTTCGCTCCAGGGCGCGATCCACGTGCTCCAGGCCGGCTACGACCAGATGCGCGGCCGGGGCGGGCGATTCGTGTTCGTGACTCCTACCGTCTCGATGTCGGGCGCGGCGGGACTGGTGCCGTACACGACCGCGGTCGAGGGCCAGCGCCTGCTCGCGAAGTCGGCCGCTCGACAGTGGGGTCCGGAGGGCATCACGGTGAACTGCCTCGCACCGGCGCCGGAGCACGTCCCGATCGGAGTCGAGAGCGTCGCGGTCTCGCTCGCACCACCGGCGCTCGGCGGCCCCGGCGATGTGCGCACCGATCTCGGGCCGGTAGCGGTGTTCCTGGCCGGGGACGCGAGCCACGCACTCACCGGCGCGACGCTCAGTGCCGATGGTGGTGTCTGGATGGCACCGTGAGCATGCTCGCCGGACGTACCGCGATCGTCACGGGCGCCGGACAGGGCGTGGGTGAGGGGATTGCCCGCGCGCTCGCCGCCGCGGGTGCCCACGTCGTGATCGCGGCCCGCCGAGCCGAGACGGGCGAACCCGCTGCCGAAGCCATCCGAGCCCGCGGTGACGATGCAATCTGCGTCGTCACCGACGTGACCGATCGGGCATCGATGACCGCGTGTGTCGACGCTGCTGTCGGTCGCTTCGGTGGTCTCGACATCATGGTGCACAACGCGTTCCGGGGCGCGACGCCCCATCGTGTCGAGGACCTCGACGCCGAGCTCTGGGGCCACAACTCGCGCACTGCGGTGTGGGGTTCGTACTACAGCGCGGTCCTGGCCTTCCCACATCTCGTAGTTGCGTCACCTCATGGTCGCTTGGTCCTGGTCACGTCGCCGTCGGGTGTGGAGGGGAGCGTCAACATCCCCGCGTACTCGCCGGTCAAGGCCGCGCAACGGGCGATGGCCAAGAGCCTCTCCCGGGAGTGGGGGCCGCACGGGATCACGGTGAACTGCATCGCTCCTGTCGCCGAGACGCCGGCGCTCACCACCGCGTTCGCCGCCAACCCCGTCCTCAAGGAACGGGTCGAGGCGCGCACCTCGCTCGGTCGCATCGGGGACCCGGAGGCCGACATCGGGAGTGTCGTGCGGTTCCTCGCGAGTGATGACGGTGCGTACGTCACTGGCCAGACGATCGTGTGCGACGGCGGAAGCTTCATGGGCCTGTGAGTCCAGATCTTGTGGGGTCAGATCGTGCGACGGGAGATCCGGTGCGCACCTGGTTGCCGGAACACGCGCCCGGCACCTCGGTCCTGGAGCAGACCCTCGGGTTGCGTCCCGACCTCGGCGATCCGTTTCGGTCGTTCTACGCGCTGTTCTGGCGCGATCGGCTCGTGGATCCCCTGGTGCTCGAGCTGTGTCGGCTCCGGGTTGCCCAGCTGTTGGGCTGCTCCGAGGAGCTCGGCGTCCGCTACCAGGCCGCGATCGACGGCGGTCTCGATGAGCAGCTGGTCGAGCGGCTGGCCCAGTGGCCGACCGACGCGGCGTTCTCCGAGAT
>JANOWV010000064.1:0-9154 GCA_031418075.1 Actinomycetes bacterium | reverse complement strand
CCTACCTCATGACCACTCCCGAACGGGCCCGGGACCTGGCGGCCCCGCTCGTCGAGGTCGCCGGAGTGGGACTCGGCAACTCCGTCACGGGCGCGCACTGGTCCCAGCAGCCGGCATTCACCTCCACGCCGCAGGTGTTCGCGGCGCCAGCTGCGTTCGAGATGGCGGGGATCGCACCGGGCAACGTCGACGTGTACTCGTGCTACGACCCGTTCACGATCCACACGATCATGCAGATCGAGGACAGCGGGTTCTGCGAGAAGGGCGAAGGAGGCGCGTTCGCCGAGTCGGGCGCGCTGGCATCGGAAGGTGGATCGTTGCCGACGAACACGCACGGCGGCTTGCTGTCGCACGCATATGTGCTTGGCATCGCGCATGTCGTCGAGATCGTCCGTCAGCTTCGCGGGACAGCCGCGGCCCAGGTCGAAGACGCGACGATCGGCGTGTACGGCGGATACACGGGACCCCAGGCATCGACGCTCGTGCTGCGGCGCGGCTGAGCAGAGCTGGAAGACGAGACGATGGAAGTGCGCACCGAGTTTCCCCATCCCGACCGCGAGTGGGCCGCGACGGCCGAATTCTGGTCGGGTGCCGCCCGTTCCGAGCTTCGCGTCCCGCGCTGCGACGCGTGCGAGCGGCTGCATTGGTACCCGACCGAGCGATGCCGACACTGCAAGGCCGAGGCGTTCACGTGGAAGACGATGAGCGGGCGCGGCACGCTCTTCTCCTGGGTCGTCGTGACGCATCCGTTCCTCCCCCAGTTCGTGAACCTTGTGCCCTTCGTCCCGGCCCTCGTCGCGCTGGAGGAAGACCCGTCGGTGCGCATCCCGACCCGTATGGTCGACTGCGACCCCGGCGATCTCGCGTTCGAGATGCCGGTCGAGGTCGCGTTCCGTCCGCTCGAGTTCGCCGACGTCGATGGCACCACCGTCGCTCCGTGCTTCGTACCCGCATGAGCCGCGCCACGTTCGTGCCGGTCGCCCGGGGGTGGTTCATCGCCAACACCGGCGGTCTCGCGCTCACCGGCGTCCTCGCCGCGCTCACCCGTCGGCGAGCACTCTGGTTCGTGTTCCTCGCCGGTTCGGCTACGCACGTCGTGGAAGCGGCCGTCACCTATCGGAAGGCGCAGGCAGCCGGGTTCGACGAGTCGGCACCGCGGTGGGCGCTCCAGACGCTCGCGGTCGGGTTTCCGTCGATGATTGCGCTCAATTCCGCGATCGACGCGTCAACCGGCGAGCTCGGGCCAGAGGTCTGACGCAGTACCGCCGAGAAATGCAGCCCGGTCGCCGTCGGTGAGCATCGACGCCGCGTGACGCGCGTGCGCGACCAGCTCCGGATAGGGACGGTCGTGCGTCTGGGAGTAGTCCGATCCCCACATGAGACGGTTGGCGCCGAAGCACGCAACGAGCTCGGCCACGCCATCGCGGACGTCACCGTGCGCAGCCATCTCGTCGAGGACGATCGTCGACACCTTGAGGTGCAGGCGCGGATGCGCCGCCAATGCGGCGAGCTCGTCGGGGATGCCGAGCGAGAAGTCGGCGAACCCGCAGTGGTCGAGCGCGAGCGGGAGGTCGGGAAGTCCGGGGATCGCGGCAGCGAGCTCGGGGAGCTTTTCGGCGAGGACGGTGACGACGACGGGGACCGCCAACGCGGCGACTTCGTCCCAGAGCGCACGCGGCTCGGTGAGCTGGGTGTCCCCGAACGCGACCCAGCGCAGACCCCCCGCCCCGTCGCTTCGTACGTTGCCCCGCAGCGTCGCCACCGCGTCGGGCGCGGCGACGTCGAGGTACACGACGCTCGTACACCGGTCGGGATGGGCACGGGCACTGTCGAGCGCGTACCGATTGTCAAACCCATACGCACTGATCCCCTGTACCAGCACCGCGCCCGCGACCTCCGACTCGTCCATGAGCGCGAGTAGCCGCTCGACCGAGCACGGGTCGTCCCGGTACCAGGGCTCGGTCATCCCGCTCGGATCGAGCGGGTAGCGCTCCTCGTCGGCCGCGACGACGTGCGTGTGGGTGTCGATCACGTCAGGAGATGTCCTTCACTGCAGGTCGGGGAAGCGGCGCCCGGCCGTGAACCCACCGTCGACCGTGAGCGCCGCGCCGTGCACGAACGACGCATCGTCGGACACGAGGAACAGCGCGGCCGCGGCGACCTCCTCGGGTCGACCGGCCCGTCCCAGCAGGTGCCACGACCGGAACGCGTCGTTGAGCACCTCGAGGCCGGGCTCTTTGAGCATCGCGGTCATCGGCGTGTCGATGAGCCCCTGGCACAGGCAGTTGATGCGCACCCCGGCGAGGCCGTGGTCGGCCGCCATCGTGCGGGTCAGCAGCACGACGCCGCCCTTCGACGCGCTGTAGGAGACCTGGCCCGAGAACCCGACCAGCCCCTCGATGCTGGCGAGGTTGACGATGCTCCCCGACCCCGCGGCTGCCATGTGCCCGACGACGTGCTTCGAGACCAGGAACGTGCCCTTCAGGTTCACGCCGAGCACGCGGTCCCATTCGTCGACGTCGACATCGACTGCGGTACCGACACTCATCACGCCAGCCGCGTTCACGAGCCCGTCGATACGCCCATCGTGGGCGAACGCCGCCTCGACCGCGGGCTGCACCGACCCTTCGTCGGCAACGTCGACCTCCCACCACCCGACGGCCGGGCTGCCCTCAGGCTTCGCGGCCAGGTCGAACCCGAGCACCGTGGCACCCTCGGCCGCGAACCGTTCCGCGCACGCAGCCCCGATCCCCGACGCCGCCCCCGTGACGAGCGCCACCTTCCCCTGCAGTCGATCCCCCACTCGCATCTCCCCTTCTCCCGCTCTCTCTATCGGTTTGGCGTCGAAGAACCGCCGTGTAGCCACCCTCAGCGACGCCAAAGCGATGAGGAAGACTTGGACGTCCGTTGGACGTCCGCTCGGACTCGGTCAGTCGGCGCTCGCGATCGATGGCGGTGACCCGATCATCAGGTCGGGACCGCGGCCCGTCACGTCCTCGAGCGCTTCGTCGAGCGGATGGAAGCGCTGGTAGCGGCCGATCGCGACGACTGTCCAGATCGCGAGCAGCGCGGCGGATCCGATCACGGTCGGCCGGAGTCCGATCCCCGACGCGATCGTCCCCTGGAGCAACGACCCGAGCGGTACACCGGCCAGCAAGCCCATCAGATAGATCGACATCGCCCTGCCTCGGTGGGACTCGTCGACGCGCGCCTGGATCGACGTGTTGAGTGCAGTCGCGATCATCACGTAGGCCGAGCCCATGACGAACATCCCCGCGATGCCGACCGCGTAGCTCGGCGCCCCGCCGAAGAGCAGCTCGCCGCCCGCGAACAGCAGCAGCGCAGCAATCGCGACCTTCGAGCGCGAGGTCCGATCAGCCCACAGCGCCACGACGATCGACCCGAGCACGGCGCCGAGACCGAATGCCGACACGAGGAAGCCGTATGCGCTGCGCCCGACCCCGAACTCGTCTTGCGCGAACGCGGGAGTGAGCTGCACGATGCTGCTCCCGAGGAGCGACACCATGGTGATCGTGATGACCGGGAGCATGATCGCCTGGCGGGCCCTCACATAGGTGACCGCCTCCTTGAAGTGGTCACGTACCCGTCCGACCGCGACATTGACCGGCACTGCACGGGGATGGATCGCGAAGAGCGCCACGAGCACCAGCACGAACGAGATCGCGTTGAGGAAGAACGCGGTCCCCGCGCCGTAGACATCGAGCACGATGCCGGCGAGCGCCGGACCGAAGGCGCGCGCCGCGACGAACTGCATCGAGTTGACCCGCACTGCGTGGAGGAGGTCCTCCCTCGGCACCAGCTGCGGGACGAAGGACTGCCACGCCGTGATGTTGAGCCCCGACGCGATCCCCGCGACGCACAGCAGGCCGATGATCGTTCCTCGGGACGCGGCACCGAGCTCCCAGGTCGCCCACAGGCCGAAGGCGACCAGCATCATCGCGATCTGCGTATAGATGAGGATCGTCTTGCGCGGGAACCGGTCGGCCAGTGAGCCGCCGAGCGGACCCATGCACAGCGCAGGGAAGAACGCCATGAATGCGCCGATCCCGAGCCACGTCGTGGAGTGCGTGATCTGGAAGATGACGTACGGCGCGGCGATCGACTGCATCCACGAGCCGCTGTTCGACACGAGGGCGGCACACCAGAAGATCGCGTAGTCGCGGTGACGGAGGACGCCGAACGAATGTCGCGGCGCGCCGATGGAAGACGCGCTCAACTCCCTCGCCCGATCTCAGGCGACCCTGCATCAGGCGACCCCGAATCGGCCAACTCGGGGAACCCGGCGAGGACGCGCTCGAGGTCACCCGAACCCGCGGCGAGCCCAGTCCACGGACCGTCGGTCATCACGACATCCCAGGCGTCGCGCACGGCCTCGATGGTGAGTGGGCGTTCCCAGCGGTGCCCCTCGTTCACGGCGACGCTCACCCGACCGGCATACCCGCCGCCGACCGTGAAGCACTCCCCCGTGGTCGTGCACTCCTCATGGATCAGCCAGGTCGCGACGGGTGCCACAACATCGAGCGACAGCCAGGCGTGCAGCTCGGGCGACGCGGGGATCGGCCCGAAGCCACCCGGCCGCGTCTTCGCACACGGGGCGATCGCGTTCACCGTGATCCCGTGCGGTGCGCCTTCCTGGCCGAGCGCCCGCGTGAGGCCCACGATCGCCATCTTGGCCGCCGAGTAGCCCGCCATGGTCGCCACGCCCCACAGACCTGCCCCCGACGACAGGTTGAGCACCCGCCCGTAGCCCTGCGCCCGCATCGCCGGCCAGGCCGCCCTGGTGACGTGGAAATGGCCACCGATCTGGCTCTCGAGGACCGGCCAGAGGAGGGAGTCGTCGTAGTCCTCGAACGCCGCCTGGCGCACTACGCCGGCGTTGTTGACCACCGCGTCCACCCTGCCCCAGGTGTCGAGCGCAGTGGCGACGATCGCGGCCCCTCCGGCTTCGGTGGCCACCGAGTCGGTATTCACGATCGCTTCACCACCCGCCGCGACGATCTCGTCGACGACAGCCAACGCAGGATTCGCGACCGGCGCGTCGCCGGATCCATCGGTGTCGCTGATCGCGACGCCGAGGTCGTTGACCACGACGCGCGCACCGCGCGCCGCGAGGAGCAGCGCGTACTCACGCCCCAGGTTGCGGCCGGCACCGGTGATGACCACAACGCGATCGTCCCACCGAAGATCGTCGACCGACTCGCTCACGTGGTCACCATCACGCATCGAATCTACGCATCGGTCCCGAGCGCGTTGAACGGGCCCGCGAGGAAACCGCCGTCGACCACGAACTCGGCACCCGTGCAGTACGAGCTGGCATCGGACGCGAGCCAGGTGACGAGCTCCGCGACCTCTTCGGGTGTGCCGACGCGCCCGAGCGGGTTCGTGGCTGCGAGCGACGGCCGCATGTCGAATCCGCCCCAGGATTCTGGCTGGATCATCGACGTGTCGATCGGGCCCGGATGCACGCTGTTCACCCGGATGCCGTCGCGTCCGAGCTCGAGCGCGGCGACCTTGGCAAGACCGCGCAAGGCGAACTTGCTGGTGACATACCCCGCGATGCCACCGGCACCGACGATCCCGTTCACCGACGAGATGAGCACGATCGAGCCGCCGCCGGCGTCGCGGATGGCAGGTGCGCACGCGCGGATCGCGAGGAAGCTCGCGACCTGGTTCACCTCGATCACCTTCCGGTACGCGGCCGGTGTGGTGTCGACGATGGGTCGCGGTCTCGGCGAGATACCGGCATTGCTCACCAGCAGGTGGAGACCGCCGAACGTCTCGACCGCGGTGGCGACAGCTGCCGCCCAGTTCTCCTCGTCACTCACATCGAGATGCTGGAACACCGCGGCGTCACCGAGCTCATCGGCCAGCGCGGCGCCTTCGTCGTCGAGCACGTCGCCGAGGACCACGGTTGCACCGGACGCCACGAACTGGCGCGCCTCAGCGGCGCCCTGCCCTCGGGCCGCTCCGCTGACGATCCCGACCTTTCCCTCGAGCCGCGGCCCGTCGCTCACGCGAGCGTCTCGGGGACGTGGTCGAGCTTGTAGAGCGTCCGGCAGTTGTCGTGGAGCATCTTCTTCACCGTGGAACGCTCGACGCCACGGAAGTTACGTTCGATCGACACCCGGTTGTTGGGCCAGTCGGTACCGGTGTGGGGATAGTCCGTGGACCACATGAGATGCTCGATGTTCATGCGATGCCGCAGCTCGATGCCGACGGTGTCGACCATGAACGTTGCCCAGAAGTTCCGGTGGAACGTTCGGCTCGGCATCGTGGGCATCTGCTCGACACCGCTGGTGAACCAGCGGTACCGCAGGTACATGTCGTCGACTTGTTCGAGAAGTGTCGGGATCCATCCGATGTTCGCCTCGACGAGCAGCAGCTTCAGCGAGGTGAACCGCTCGAAGATCCCCGAGAAGATTAGATCGCACACCACGGGGATGGTGTGGGCGCCGGCCTTGCTCGACCCCGCCACGCCCATGAATGCGAGCGAGTCGAGCGGTGGCGGCTTCGCGCCCGGCCCCTTGATGAAGCTTCCGATGTGGACCGCGACGGGGATGTCGGCCTCTTGCGCAAACGCCCAGAAGCGGTCGTCGTCGGGGGTCGAATCGAGACTCCCGTTCGGGAACGCCGAGATGATCACGCCGCGGTGCCCCAACCCGAGGGCGCGCTCCGCCTCGGCGATCGCGTCGTCGACACCGGTGGTGGGTAGCACGGCTTGCGCGATGAGCCGCCCGTTCCCCGCCTCGCAGAACTCGACGATCCAGTCGTTGTAGGCCTGGACACACGCGAGCTGCAGCTCCCGTTCGGCGCCGTACACCTTCGCCCCGCCGAGCGTCACGCTCGGGTACAGGATCTGGAGCCAGATGCCGTCGGCGTCGAGGTCGGCGAGGCGCGCCTTCGGGTCGAACGAGCCCGGTCGCATCGACTCGTAGGTGATCCCCGACGGCGCGAACTGTGGGTACGACAGGCCGGCGGTCGCGGTGAGCCCCACGGGGCGCATCACCTTCCCGTCATCGAAGCTCCACCGGTCACCGTCGGGGCCGGACACGACCTTGGGCGCACGGTCGCGCAGCTTGGCCGGCACCCGGGCCTGCCAGGTGTCCGGCGGCTCGTTCACGTGGGCATCGGAGTCGAGGATCGGGTAGTCGATGCTGGCCACCTCCGCGAACGCCTGACCGGGAATTGGCTGGCCGGGAAGTGTCGTCATTCGCCCATCCGACCACCTTGCGGCCCAGAGCCGCAACTGCGAGCCTGCGACCGATGACCGGCTCCACGACTGGCCCGACGAACGCGCCGACGACCGCGGTCGAGGGCGACGTTCAACCCCGGTTCGCGGCCGTCCGCGACGCGTTCGCGACCGGCTTTGCCGACGGCCTCGAGGTCGGCGCCTCCCTCGCGATCGAGGTCGAGGGCGATCGGGTCGTCGATCTCTGGGGTGGTCACGTCAACGCCGCCCGCACCCAGCCGTGGACTCGAGACACGATCGCGTGCGTGTTCTCGTGCACCAAAGGGCTCGCCGCGATCGCACTGCTGCACCTCATCGATGCCGGCCGAATCGGACTCGACGACCCCGTCGCCTCGGTGTGGCCCGAGTTCGCGGCCGCGGGCAAGGAGGCGATCCCTGTCCGCTGGCTCCTCACCCATGAGGCCGGTCTCTCGGCGATCGACCGGCCGATGCCCTTCGGTTCGCTCTCCGACTGGGACGCGATGGTCGACGCCCTCGCGGCGCAGGCGCCGGCATGGGCGCCGGGGACCGGCCACGGCTACCACGGTGTGACGTTCGGTCACCTCGTCGGCGAGGTCGTGCGCCGCGTCGATGGACGCACCATCGGCACCTACCTGCGCGACGAGATCACCGACCCACTCGGTGTCGCGTGCTTCCTCGGACTCCCCGAGGCCGAGGAAGCACGCACGGCCGAGATGTCCATCGAGCTCGACCCCGCCGCCCGCACATTCTTCTCCCACTGGGGTCCCGATGACCTCGGGCCGAAGTCGTTCGGGAACCCACCCGACTGCAACGTGATCGAGCACACCAACAGCCGGGCATTCCGCGCGGCAGAGATCCCTTCGGCGAACGGGCACTCCGACGCCCGCGCGCTCGCGCGCATCTACGGCGCGCTCGGGACCGGCGACGTCCTCTCCGCCGACCTCGTCGTCGAGGCCGGACGGACCCACGTGGAGGGCGACGACCTCGTGATGGGCCTGCCCACCCGGTTCGGGCTCGGCTTCGAGATCACCATGCCGGAGGCCGACTTCTCCTTCGGTCCCGGCCCCCGGACCTTCGGTCACAACGGCTCCGGTGGTTCGCTCGGCTTCCTCGACCCCGACACCGGCATCTCGTTCGGGTACGTGATGAACCGCATGGAGTGGCGCGACCGACGCGACGACCGCCGGTGGTTCCCGATCCTCGACGCCCTGTACGACGCGCTCTGACCGATCCGACACTGGAGGCATCCATGGCACCGACGACCGACCCCCGCGAACAGACCGTGCGCGAACTGTTCGCCCGCCTCTCGGCGCGCGACTTCGACGCGATGGCGGCACTGCTCGCCGAGGACGTCGTATTCGACCTGCGCTACGCGCCCGAGATGCTGCCGATGCCCACCAAGGGACGCGCCGCAGTCCGTGCGCTCGTGGGCGACGTGATCGGCGGGATGTTCGAGCCGTTCGCGATCGAGGTCGTCGAGGTGTACCTCGGTGCCGATCCCGATCTGATCATCGCTGAGTACCACAGCGAAGGCACGGTGAAGCACAACGACAACGAGTACGTCAACGACTACATCGGCGTGTTCCGTGTCGACGAGGCGGGGATCCGCTTCTGGCGCGAGTTCCACGACCCGGAGCGCGCCACGAAGGCGCTCGCCAACTAGGTAGCTGGGCGGTCAGGCGGAGACGACGTCAGGCACGTCGACGCCGTACAGCCTGGCCGAGTTCTCCCAGAGCACCTTGCGTCGTACCTCGTCGGGCTGATCGGCGAAGGTCGCCTCGATGACTTCGCGCACGTTGCCGTACAGGCAGATCGGGTGCGGGTAGTCGGTCTCGAACAAGAGATTGTCGGCACCGATCGCATCGACGACGCGGCCAAGACCCTCCGTCTCGAAGAAGGTGCACCCGTACACCTGCCGGTGGA
>JANOWV010000063.1:0-3750 GCA_031418075.1 Actinomycetes bacterium | reverse complement strand
CTCGCCGCGATCTGCGGGTGCACGCGCCGGTCCCGCGATGTCGAGGTGCACCCACGGAACCTCGCCGACGAACGCCTCGAGGAACAGGCCGGCAGTCAACGTGCCGCCGAACCGACCGGTGGAGATGTTGCGCAGGTCCGCGACGTCGGAGTCGAGCAGCTCTCGGTACTCAGCGGGGAGCGGGAGTGGCCAGACCGCCTCACCGGCGCGATCCGCGGCACTGCGCACCTGCGCAGACCACCCGTCGTCATTGCCCATCAGACCGGCGATCTTGTCGCCGAGTGCAACCAGGCACGCTCCGGTAAGCGTCGCGAGGTCGATGATGGCGTCCACGCCGTCGTCGACCGCCCACGAGAGCGCGTCGGCGAGGATCAGGCGGCCTTCGGCGTCGGTGTTGAGCACCTCTACGGTCTGACCGTCGCGCATGCGGAGCACGTCGCCGGGCCGGATCGCAGTGCCGCTCGGCATGTTCTCGGCCATCGGCGCGTATGCGATGACCCGGTGCTTCACGCCGAGCGACTGGAGCGTCGCCATCGTCGCGAGCACCGCCGCCGCGCCGCCCATGTCAGTCTTCATCGCCTCCATGCCGTCGGCCGGCTTGATCGAGATCCCGCCGGTGTCGAAGGTGACGCCCTTGCCGACGAGCGCGAGCGTCCCGCGTGCCTTCGAACCTGCCGGTTCGTACACGGCCTTGACGAAGCGCGGTGGTTGCGCAGACCCCTGCCCTACACCCAGCACGCCACCCATCTTCTGCGTCCGCAGCTGGGCTTCCGTGAGGACGGTGACCTTGACGCCCTTGCCGGAGAGGAAGGCCTTCGCGGCCGCCGCGAACTCGGCCGGCGACTTCGTGCCGGACGGCTCGTTGACCATGTCGCGTGCCCAGGCGACCGCGCGCACCACCGCCGCGGACTGCTCGATCGACTTCGTCGTGCCGGCACCATGGGCACCGCAGAGCGTGACCGACCGCAGCGCGGTGGGCGTGCCCTTCGACTTGTGTGAGAGGAACTGGTAGGCCCCGAGCGCGAACCCCTCGGCGACGGCCGCTGCCGCATCGTCGCGACCGTCGGAGGGTCCCGCCTCAGCAAGGGTCGTCGCGACTCGAGCAGTCGTCCGCGCGCGACGCGCGGCTGCACCCGCCGCTCGTCGCAGCACCGCCGGCGTCACTTCGTCGGCGTCACCCACGCCGACGAGGAGCGCGATCGAGGCGCGCATCCCATCGACGGGGACAGCGATCGTCTCACCGACCTTCCCGGCGAACCCCGCGTCCTTCATGAAGGCGACGAGGTTGCCGGAGAACCCTTCGACCACCTCGGTCCCACCCGAGCCGAGCACCCGCTCGGAGAACACGGGCACGACGACGAGGTCGGCGTCGACCTCCGAGACTCGACGCGACGAGATGCTGCACTTGACGGACACGCGTGCTCCTGACTCCACGGTTGGGGGGACCTACTCCTGGCGAGCAGCGTCGGAGGGCGACGCTTCGGGGCCCGAAGCGCCGGGGGACGACGCATCGCTACGAACGGGCCGGTACGAGCCCTCCTGCCAGCGGGCGGCGGTGTAGACGAGATCGGCGAGTCGGTTGAGGTACGCGACGACCTGGCTACCGTCGAGCCAACCCAGTGCCGCGGCAGCAACCGCCTCGCGCTCGGCCCGGCGCACGATGGTCCGAGCGACATCGAGTGCAGCCGCGACCTGGTTCTCGCCGGGCAGCACGAACTCCGTCGGTGGCTCGTACCGGGCGGTGAGGTCGTCGATCACCGGTTCGAGCGCCGTCACCATGTCAGCCGTCACGAGGCTGATCTCAGGCGTGAGCTTCGTGCGGTTCTCCGGCGCGGTGGCGAGCTCGGCACCGACCACGAAGAGCTCGCGCTGCAGGCGGATGAGGAGCTCCGAGAGCTGCGGCTCGGTCGCGAGGGCCCGAGCCGTCCCGAGCGCCGAGACGGCCTCGTCGACGACGCCATAGGCCGTGGGTCCGGGCGCGTCCTTGGCGACGCGCCCGCCGAACAGGAGTGCGGTCGTCCCGTCGTCCCCGGTCCTCGTGTACACCTTGCGCGGCAACGACATCGGCGCCGAGTCTACGGCCGCACGCGAGCACCCCTCCCGCCGGGACCGCGGCCGTCGCGGCCCATGCGTGCGAAAGGGCTCCGGTACTCTGGATCCGATGTCTCTCGCGGCCGAACGTGCCGACGCGCCCGCGCCTCCGCCCCAGCGATCGCTCGCGATGGCACTGCTGCGCACCGCTCGCCCCAAGCAGTGGGTGAAGAACGTCCTCGTGTTCTCGGCGCCCGCCGCGGCAGGTGTCCTCACGGAATCGGGGCCGCTGACGCGCACGCTCGTGGCGTTCGTGGCCCTCTGTCTCGCCGCCAGCGGTACCTACTTCCTCAATGACGCGCTCGACGCAGCCGCCGATCGGGAGCATCCCCGCAAGCGATTCCGGCCGGTGGCGGCGGGACTCGTGAGCGTCGGGCTCGCGAAGGTCATGTCTGCCGTCCTGATCGCGATCGCGATAGCGATCTCGATCCCGGTGTCGCGCGGAGAGCTTGCGCTCGTAGTCGCCGGCTATGCGGCGCTCACCGTGTCGTACAGCATCTGGCTCAAGCACGAGCCGGTGATCGATCTCGGTGCCGTCGCGGCCGGATTCGCGCTCCGCGCCATCGCCGGCGGCGTGGCCGCCGACGTGTTGATCTCGGACTGGTTCCTCATCGTCGTGGGAAGCGGGTCGCTGTTCATGGTCACCGGCAAGCGGCACGCAGAGCTCCTCGAGCTCGGCGACGACTCCGGAGCGCACCGCAGCACGCTCGAGGAGTACTCACATTCGTTCCTCGGGTTCGTGCGCTCGGTCGCGGCGAGCGTGATGGTCACCGGATATGCGCTGTGGGCATTCGAGAACGCGGCCTCGACCGGCGACGCCACCTGGTTCCGTCTCTCGATCGTCCCGTTCGTGCTCGCGGTCCTTCGGTACGCACACGTGATCGAGCAGGGTCGCGGGGGTGCGCCGGAGGAGATCGTGCTGTCGGACCGCGTCCTCCAGATCCTCGGCCTGCTCTGGCTCATCGCCTTCATGGTCGGGGTGAGCTCGTGAGGTCGCGCAACGAGTCGCGCCCGGGACGCGTGCTGCTGAGCGGTTGGGGCCGCACGGCACCGACCGCGGCCGACCTCGAGACGCCACGCGACCCCGAGGCGGTCGATGCGCTCATCGAGCACTCCGGCCGGCGCGGTGTCGTCGCACGCGGCCTCGGACGCAGCTACGGCGATGCAGCGCAGAACGCGGGTGGCACGGTGATCGATGCCACCGTGCTCGCAGCAGTGCGTTCGCTCGACCTCGAGCAGGGCGTCATCCGTGTCGAGGCCGGGATGAGCCTCGACGCGTTGATGCGGATGCTCGTGCCGATGGGGTGGTTCGTGCCGGTGACTCCCGGCACTCGACACGTCACCGTCGGCGGAGCGATCGCCGCCGACATCCACGGGAAGAACCACCACGTCGACGGCAGCTTCGCGAACCACGTCGAGGGGTTCACGCTCCACTCACCCAAGGGCACGTTCACGGTCACGCCGGACTCCGATCCGGAGCTGTTCTGGGGGACCGCCGGCGGCATGGGCCTCACGGGCGTGATCACCGAGGCGACGTTGCGGCTGCTCCCGGTCGAGTCGTCGTACCTCGCCGCAGCTGCATCACCGCGTACAGCGCGGTCATGATGAAGGTCAGCCAGACGCCCGACTCCAGCGCCCAGGTCAGCGCGGCGACGACCA
>JANOWV010000062.1:0-2616 GCA_031418075.1 Actinomycetes bacterium | reverse complement strand
CACGCGATGCGCACCGTCGGTATGTGCCAGCGGGCGTTCGACATGATGTGCGAGCGCGCGTTGTCGCGCACGACCCAGGGTGAGGTGCTCGCCAAGAAGCAGATGATCCAGGAGAAGATCGCCGACTCGTGGATCCAGCTGAAGTCGTTCCGACTGATGGTGATGCACGCCGCGTGGACGATCGACAACTCTGACGGGCACAAGGCGCGTACGGAGATCGCCGAGGTCAAGGTCATGACGCCCCAGGTGCTGCACGACATCGTGTACCGGGCGCTGCACATCCACGGCTCGCTCGGGACGTCCAACGAGATGCCGCTCATGGGCATGTGGGCGATGATGCCGGTGATGGGCATCGCCGACGGGCCGACCGAGGTGCACAAGATCACGATCGCCCGCCAGAAGCTGAAGGAGTACTCGCCGTCCGAGGGCCTCTGGCCGAGTGAGCACCTGCCGGAACGCCGGGCGGCCGCACGACAGCGCTTCGCGGCGCTGCTCGAGCACGAGATCGCCCAGCACTGACCACCAAGACGCCGAGCACGGACCGCCCAGACGGAGGAAGCGTGAGCGACAAGGACGAGACATCCCGATCGAATCCCCTCTGGGAGGGCGTCGATGAGGAGGCGCGCACGGCCGGGCTCGTGGACGCCGACGCGCTCGCACGCTGGATGGACGAACGCGACCTCCCCGGCAAGGGCGAGCCCGTCGAGACCACCTTCATCAGTGGTGGTTCGTCGAACGAGATCTTCCAGATCCAACGCGGCGAGCACTCGATGGCCCTCCGTCGCCCCCCGCGCGCGGTTCCCGAAGGGCGCAACGCCACGATGCTGCGCGAGTACCGGATCCTCGAGGCGCTGAACGGCACCGACGTGCCGCATCCCGAGGCGATCGCGGTATGCGACGACGAGAGCGTCATCGGTGCCTGCTTCTACCTGATGGGTCACATTGACGGCTGGTCGCCGATGGGTATGGGGGACACGTGGCCCGAGCCGTTCAACGGTGACCTCACGGCGCGCCACGGCCTGGGCATCCAGCTTGTCGATGGCATCGCCCGGCTCGCGAGCGTCGACTGGAAGGCCAAGGGACTCGAGGGGTTCGGGAAGCCCGATGGCTTCCTCGAACGTCAGGCCGACCGCTGGGAGTCGCACTACGAGAAGTTGAAGGTCCGCGACCTCGAGGGCGTCCAAGAGGTCGCCGCCTGGCTCCGTACGCACAAGCCGAGCGTCTATGAGCCCGGCATCATCCACGGCGACTACCAGTTCGCGAACGTGATGTACGCACACGGGGCACCCGCGCGGCTCGCGGCGATCGTCGACTGGGAGATGACGACGATCGGCGACCCGCTCCTCGACCTGGGCTGGGTCATCAACGGTTGGCCGTTCGACGGTGAGGACCCGGGCGACGCCAGCTACGTCCCGATGCAGGGGATGCCCACGCGTGTCGAGCTGCTCGCGCACTACACGGAGGTGAGTGGCCGACCCACCGACGAGATCGAGTACTACGAGATCCTCGCCGGCTTCAAGCTCGCGATCGTGCTCGAAGGGCAGTACTCGCGGTTCAAGAGCGGTGGGCTCGACAACCCCAAGATCGAAGCGTTCGGAGCAATCGTCCCCGGGATGTTGCTGCGAGCAGCAGAGCGCACCCGCACCGCGACGCTCTGATCTCGCCAACTAGCGTTGGGGTTTCCATGAGCCGCTCCGCCAGGGTGCCCGCGCGCGCCGACGATCCCAGCCGGTCGAGGAGTCGGCGGGATCTGGGCACTGCGGTCGGCATCGTCGTCGTGCTGGCCGCGGCGATCGTCCTCCGATTCGTCACACGTTCGGAGCTCTGGTTCGACGAGGCACTGTCGGTGAACATCTCCCGGGTCCCATTCTCGGAGCTCGGCGACGCACTGCGCCAGGACGGCGCACCTCCACTGTTCTACGTGCTGCTGCACCTGTGGACGGATGTGCTCGGGACGGGCGACGTCGCGGTCCGGGCGCTCTCGGGGGTCATCTCGGTCGCCACGTTGCCGCTCGCCTACTTCGCCGGTCGGCGGTTGGCGGGCCGGATCGGCGCTTGGGGAGCCGTGCTCGTCCTCGCGTCGTCCCCGTACGCGATCCGGTTCGCGACCGAGACCAGGATGTACGCGCTGGTCATGTTCCTGGTGCTCTGGGGGTACCTCGCGCTGCGCCGGGCGCTGGAGGCTCCGACGTGGTCGCGTCTGGCGGTCGTCGCGATTGTCACGGCCCTGCTCGTGTACACCCAGTACTGGTCGTTCTACCTGATCGCCGTCGTCGGCCTCGGTCTGACGTACGCCGCGTGGCGTGGGCCGGTCGGCGATCGCCTCGCGGCGCGCCGGATTTTGCTGGCAGTCGTGGTTGGCACCCTGACGCTGCTCCCATGGCTCGACACGCTGTGGTTCCAGCTCGGCCACACCGGCACGCCGTGGGGAGAGGCGGTCGTGCCGTGGTTCGGGTTCGCGGTCGCGATGTCGGCGTTCGCGGGCGGATACGTCCACGCCGAGTCGTGGCCCCTGCTCCTCCCGTTGCTCGTGCTTCCCCTGCTCGCGTTGTTCGGAGCCGCCGTCGACGCCCGCCGGATCGAGCTCGACCTCCGGACTCGCCCCGCGGTCCGATG
>JANOWV010000061.1:0-1698 GCA_031418075.1 Actinomycetes bacterium | reverse complement strand
GGAGTGAGGTAGATCCGCACTGGATCGTTCGCCATGCCGTCCATGACGCAATCCATCATCTTCTCGACGTCGAACGACTGCGCGGAGACCTTTGACGAGCCGGCCGATCCCTGACCGCCGGATCGGAGCGCACCATCCCCGCCAGCACGAAGCCCGCGATTGAGGCCCCGCTTCGGCGGGGCCTCGCTGGTTGTCGGGCTCGGCTGCGGCGTCAGAGCTGGGTGAGAATGACCTCGACCTGCTGGCGCAACTGCGGAATGTCGCGGCTGATCGCTTGCCACACAATGGCGACGTCGATGTCGAAGTAGCCGTGGGCGAGGATGTTGCGCATCCCGATGACCTCTTGCCAAGCAACATCGCGATGATGCTCACGAATCGCGGGGGAGAGTCGTGCGGCCGCTTCGCCGATCACCTCGAGCCATCGTTGCGCCGCCGCTTGCACGAGCTGGTTCGATGCGAGCACATCGCGGTCGGTGACGTGGCGTTCCAAGTTGGAACACGTCTCGATGATGTCTTCGAGACGTTGACGGTCATCTCTCACAGAGGCACGGCCTCGGCGAGCACCACCGCCCGCACGGTCGGCCGCAGGCTGTCCGCGGTGACGACGTCGACCTCGACGCCGAGGAGACCCTGAAGGTCCATCAGGAGTCCGCCGAGGTCGAAGAAGCTGCGACCGGGCTCGAGGTCGACGAGGAAGTCGATATCGCTGTCGGTGTCGGCGCGACCCGCAGCCACCGAGCCGAAGACCCGAACGTTGTGAGCACCCCGTCGCGAGGCGACGTCGAGGATCGCGTCTCGCCGGTCCCGTACGTCCCGCAGCGTGGGGGGCCGAGGTGCCTGCTCGATCGTCATAGCTCCATGTTGCCCGATCAGCCCAGGGCAGGCACGCCCATCCATGTCACCGAACTTGTCACCAGTGGGGGCAAACTCAGGCGCGCTCTATGGACGCAATGACACCAGATGGACGATGGCCTCGAACTCAGGCGCGCTAGATGGACGCAACGACACCTAATGGACGGTTGTCAAGGCGCTCATAACCCGAAGGTCGTGGGTTCAAATCCCACCCCCGCCACCATCGCACCAGGTCAGAGGCCCCGCTTCGGCGGGGTCTCGCTGGTTCTCGGCTCGGGTACACCGGCATAGACCGTCCCGTTCTGGTCTACTTGCACGGTTCGTACCGCGGCGTGGGGGTTGGGGTGGGGGAGCTACCGAGCGGGACGGTGACGTTCCTGTTCACCGATCTCGAGGGCTCGACCCGTCTCTGGGAGGAGCACCCCGACGCGATGCGCGCGGCCCTGGCCCGTCACGACGAGATCCTGCGAAACGCGGTCGAAAGCCGCGGTGGGTACGTGGTGAAGACGACCGGCGACGGCCTCCACGCCGTGTTCGCCACCGCGCACGACGCTGTCCTCGCCGCGGTCGAGGCCCAGCGTGCGCTGGGGGAGGAGCCGTGGCCGCTCCCGGAACCGTTCCGGGTGCGCATCGGCGTCCACACCGGTGAGGCCGAGATCCGCGACGGCGACTACTACGGCAGCGCGGTCAACCGCGCGGCACGCGTCTCGGCCGCGGCGCACGGTGGGCAGATCATCGTCTCGCACGCGACGGAGGAGGTGGCACGAGACCACCTCGACGGTATCGACCTGGCTGACCTCGGCGAGCACCTGCTGCGCGATCTCGCCCGACCCGAGCGGATCTTCC
>JANOWV010000060.1:0-1724 GCA_031418075.1 Actinomycetes bacterium | reverse complement strand
ATGCAGCGAGGCCTCGCCCCAGCCGACCAGGCCCTCGTCCGGCTCGATCCGGACGAACAGCCAAATGCACCAGACGACCCAGGATTTGAACGTTTGAATTTTGGTAATTTTAATTGCGCCGACGGCATTTCCTTCCCATGGAGGCCCGGAGCGGTGGATCCGCTCTCGATTGAAACGGTTCAACATGATAGACTGGACAAATGACCGGCGCAAGAGCGGAAAACGGGGCGAGAAAGCCGACGATTCGGGAGGTGGCGGCAGCGAGCCCTCGACCGATGGCGGCTCGTCCGAGGGCGGGGGCGGCAGTGGCGGAAGCAGTGGGGGCGGCGGTGCGGGCGCGGCGCCCGTCGAGCAGCGCCTCGAGGTGGTGACTGCGAGCGAGACGCCGAGCGAGGGTCCGTCGGCGACACCTTCGGACACGACGGCGACCGAGGGCGAGGGGACGACAGACGGGTTGCCGTTCGGTGCCGACGTCCCCGTGCTGCGCTTCATCGACGCGTGTGCTTCCGGACAGCGCAGCGCATGCCCCGAACGCTTCGTCCCCGGCACGATCCTCGCAGGGGACGCGCCTCGCACCCTGGGCGGCGCGCGTCGCCTCGACGAGATCGCGGGCCCCTTCGACATCTACGCCGCGATCCTCGAGCCGGCACCGGGAGCGGACCGCACGTTCGACCTGTGCCGTTCGCAGGGCGTCGAGGACCTGCGGGGATCACCGGTCCTCGCCGTGTACAGCTCGCATCCCGCGCGCTTCACCGTGACCGGCTCAGAGCTCCCTCCCGTGACCGCGGTCGCGGCGGGGGGAGGCACTCCCACCGTCGTCGGTGCGGGATCCACCGCGTCGGCGCCGACCCGGGAGATCCCGACCTTCGCGTTCGAGACGCAGGCGGCGCAGGCCCGGGCGTGGCGCGACGCGCTCGCGACGACGGGCCGACCTCGGTGGGTGGTGACCTGTCACCGGCTCGATGACGCGACCGGTAGATTGGACAGCAACGAGCGCGTGCGGCTCGAAGGCTTTGCGACGCCGCTGCCCGAGATGGGCACCGGGGGCGACCGTTTCGAGGTCGAGACCACCCTGCGAGGGACCGGCCTCGTGCCCGGGCTCACCGTGCTCGCGCTCCAAGGCTCGGGGCAGATCATCGTCCAGGCACCGCACCGCCCGGACCAGCGGGCCCGCGTCTACGCGTACGGCATCGATGAGGAGCGGGCCGAGGCACTGCTCGCCCCCGATGCCGACGCCGAGTTCTGCACCGGCGCGGACGCCGGTCGCATCGAGGGCGGTTCAGCGCTCCCGCTGCTGGCCCGCCACAACAGTGTGCTGGCGGTGGCCGCGGGGTCGAGCACGGTCGACCCGTCGTACACCAGGATCGAATCGGCGGGGTACATCGTTCCCGCCGGCGTCGAGAAGGTCGCCGCATGCGGGTACTGGGAAGAGGTCGGCGCCGGGGGAGCGCTCGTCGACCGGGCGCTCGTCGTGGCGTCGACCCCGAGGCGCGCCGTCCGACTGAAGGTCGACGTGGGTCCGAGTGCCGGACGACCGGAGGGCTCTGTTCCGCTGCGCAACTTCGGCCTGGACTTCGTCGCCGGGCCGGGGAGTTACTTTTGCCGGTGGGACCTCCGGACGACCGGTCCGACGCAGGACATCTGCCGCGAGGTCTTCGCCGACCAGGACGTCTACGAGATCGTGGTCAACGCGAACGGCACTCGCGAGCGGCAGCAGGTGCCCG
>JANOWV010000059.1:0-4898 GCA_031418075.1 Actinomycetes bacterium | reverse complement strand
GACCGAGAACGGCGAGAAGCGCACCGTCGTCGAGGTCAACGCTGACGACATCGGCCCCAGCCTGCGTTGGGCGACCGCCCAGATCACCCGCAACGAGCGCCGAGGCGGCGACTTCGCCGGTCCCGGCGGTGGCTCGTCCGGCGGCGCTGGCGCCGGTGGCGGCGACCAGAAGCCCGCGAACCAGGGCCCGAGTGGCGCTGGTGGTGGAGCCGGTGGCGGCGCTGGCGGCGGCTACGACGACCTCGGCGAAGAGCCCTTCTAGCGCACCCCGACCACATCCCGATTCGCCCGACTGCTGGAGCACACGAACCCGATGGCCAGACCCAGAACCACCACGAGCCGCCGCAAGAACGAGGCGGCCGACCGCAAGTTCAAGAAGAAGGTGTCGATCCTCGACCAGGAGTCGATCGACTACATCGACTACAAGGACGTCAACCTGCTTCGGCGCTTCATGTCCGAGCGGGCGAAGATCCGGGCGCGGCGCGTCACTGGCAACGATGCCAAGCAGCAGCGCGAAGTGGCGAAGGCCATCCGCGTCGCTCGCGAGATGGCACTGCTCCCGTATTCGGTGCGCCAGGTCACGAACCGGAACAAGGGAAAGCGAGGCGACCGCGAAGAGCGACGCCCGCGTCCCGCCGACTCCGAGATGCCGGTGCCGCCCGAAGGGTCGCTGCCGGTGCCGACGTCGGATGCTCCGCCGCCGCCTCCCAGCAACCACGATGCCGACACCCCGACCGCCGACGCCCCACGTGCGGACGCCCCGATCACCGAAGCGTCCGATGCCGTGTCCGCCGACGCGCCGAGTGCCGACGAGGTGACGTCGTGAAGATCGTGCTCCGCGAGGATGTCGAGACCCTCGGTCATAAGGGAGACCTGGTCGACGTGGCCGACGGCTACGCGCGGAACTTCCTCGTGCCGCGTGGGTTGGCCATGAAGGCGACCCGTGGGGTCATCGCCCAGGCCGAGTCCATGCGCCGGAACCGCTCGGCACGCGATGCACGCGATCGCGCCGACGCCCAGGAGCTGGCCACGAAGCTCACGGCCACGCCGATCAGAGTCGTTGCCCGAGCGGGCGAGGGTGGAAAGCTCTTCGGCTCCATCACGTCCGCCGACATCGTGGCGGCCGCGAGCGCGCAGACGGGCGTCGAGATCGACCGGAAGACGATCGCCCTGGCCGAGCCCCTGAAGGAGCTCGGTCCGGCCGAGGTGTCGGTCCGGCTCCACGCCGACGTCGAGGCAGCCATCACGGTCGAGGTCGTGGCCGAGTAGCCGCAGCCGTCCCCGGCGTGCGTCCTGCGCCACGGTTCGGGGTCGGCTCGCCCGCAGCGTGAGGCCCCGCCTAGGCGGGGCCTCGTTGCGTACCTGCGTGAGGACGGTGTCTCACCCCTCCGTCATCGTGATGGGAGGTGCCCGCGCCGGGCGCCGCGTCCGTCGATCGACCCACGGAGCCGGGAGTTCTCCACAGACCTGTGGATGAAGCGTGCGGTGATCCACAGTGTATCCGCAGGGTTTTCGCTCTAGTGATCCACAGGGTGAGTGTGCGTCAATGGTGACCCGCCGGTATGGGGGTGCCGAACCGCTGCAACGTGCGTCCGACGATCCGTAGCGCTACCACGAGAGGGAGGTCCCAGACGGTGGTCCAGGCACTCGAGCCGGCACCCCAGCGCACGGCGCCATATGCCGCGGGGCGGGTCCCTCCGCACAACCTCGAGGCCGAGGAGTCGTTGCTCGGCGCGATGCTGCTGTCGCGCGACGCCATCAGCGCGGCCACGGAGTCGCGGGTCGAGGCAACCGACTTCTACAAGCCCGCGCACTCGCACATCTACGAAGCGCTCATGTCGCTCTACGGACAGGGCGAGCCCGTCGACCCGGTCACCGTCGCCGACGAGCTCCGTCGCGCCGACCTGCTCGACGCGCTGGGTGGACGCCAGGCGTTGCTGCGCCTTCAGGCCCAGACGCCGGCATCCGCCAACGCGGCGCACTACGCCAAGATCGTCAGCGAGCTGGCGCTGCTGCGACGGCTCATCGCCGTCGCCGGCGAGATCTCGGAGATGGGCTACGACGATTCCGGCGAGGTCGCCGAGACGCTTGACCGCGCCGAGTCGCTGGTCTTCGAGGTGGCCGAACGACGTGTGACCGACTCGATGGTCGGGGTGTCCGAAGCGTTGCAGGACACCCTCGACCAGCTCGAGACGCTCTATGGCACGCAAGGCGACATCACCGGTGTGAGCACCGGCTACTCGGATCTCGACAGCCTCCTCCTCGGGCTCCAGCCGTCGAACCTCCTCGTCCTGGCCGCGCGTCCCGGTGCCGGCAAGACGGCGTTCGCACTCGGCGCAGCGGCCAACGTCGCGATGGCGAACCGTCGACCGGTCATGTTCTTCTCGATGGAGATGGGGACCCTCGAGCTCACGAAGCGACTCTTGTCGGGTGAGGCACGCGTGGAGATGCGTCGCCTCCAGACGGGCGACATCCCCGAGGCCGACTGGACCCGCCTGTCGCACGCGGTGGGGCGCCTCGCCGAGGCACCGCTGTTCATCGACGACAATCCGCACTGCACGGTCATGGAGATGCGGGCCAAGGCGCGTCGGGCCAAGGCGCGCTACGGCGACCTCGGGCTCATCGTCGTCGACTACCTCCAGCTCATGACTCCGAGCACGTCCAAGCGCTCCGAGAACCGCCAGGTCGAGGTGGCCGAGATCTCGCGTGGCCTCAAGATCCTGGCCCGCGAGCTCGACTGTCCGGTGATGGCGCTCTCCCAGCTCAACCGCCAGCTGGAGTACCGCCAGGACAAGCGCCCGATGCTCGCCGACCTCCGTGAGAGTGGGTCGCTCGAGCAGGACTCCGACGTCGTGATCTTCTTGTACCGCGACGAGATCTACAACCCCGAGTCCGAGCAGCGCGGCACCGCCGAGGTGATCGTCGCCAAGCATCGAAACGGCCCTACGGGGGTTACGAGGCTCGCGTTCCTCGACCACTACACCAAATTCGCCAACATGGCCCGGGAGTGAGCGGTTCATAAGCGGGCAGATCATCTTCACGTAACGTCGCAGGGTGGCGCCCCTTCCCGACCTGGTACGCGGTGAGGACGGTGTCCGGCGGTGTGTCTGGGGCGCGTCGACGCCGGACTACGCGGTGTACCACGACGACGAGTGGGGGCGGCCCGTCGTCGACGACACGCGGATCTACGAGAAGCTCTGCCTCGAGGGGTTCCAGTCCGGCCTCTCGTGGCTCACCATCCTGCGCAAGCGCGACAACTTCCGCGCCGCGTTCGCCGGCTTTGACATCCCGGCGGTCGCCGCCTTCGGGGACCGCGACCGGGATCGGCTGCTCGCCGACGCGGGGATCGTGCGCCATCGGGGCAAGATCGACGCGGCGATCGCCAACGCCCGAGCCGCGCTCGAGGTCCAGCGCGACCGGTCCCTTGCCTCCCTCGTGTGGTCCTTCGCGCCCCGGGGACGGCCCGGGCTCGCCCCGCCGTCGATGGGGGACCTCCCCGCGAAGACGGACGACTCGACCGCGCTCTCGAAAGCCCTCCAGGGCTACGGCTTCCGGTATGTCGGACCCACCACGATGTACGCCGCGATGCAGTCGCTGGGCCTGGTGAACGACCACCTCGTCGGCTGCGCGAGCAGGGCCGCCTGCACCTCGGCTCGGAAGGCGCTGGCCCCGCAGAAGCCCTGATCCCGCCACGGTGCGTGACGGATATCCACCCACTTCACTCGCGGACTCTCTATGGTCGCGAAGACCAATTCCGACCATTGGGGGAACCAAAGATGTTGGCAATCAATGAGCTGGGCGCAACGCCCAGAGCGATCCTCTTCATCGCCGCGTTCGCGCTGCTGGTGGTGGCAGGCATCGGGTTGAAGCTGGGGAAGGAAGGGACGAGCCTCGTGGGCCTCGGCCTGGCCTGTTACATGTTCGTCTTCGCATGGAACGCGCTCGCCGCAACCTGACCTGACGCGCCCGACGCGCCGTCCGGTCGACCCGGCTCAGAAGAGCTGGAGGTCGGACGGCGCGTCGCCGCGCAGCGTGGCGAGATCCACCTCGACGCACTCGACGCCCCGGCTCTCCGCGAAGACGCGGGCCTGGGGCTTGATCCGGGTCGCGACGAACATCCCGCGGGTCGGCGCCAACGTCCCGTCCCGGTCGAGCCGCTCCTGGTAGCGGAGCAGCTGCTCGACCCCGGCGATCTCGCCCACCCGCTTGACCTCCACCACCACGGCGCGACCCTCACCGTCCCGGCAGAGCAGGTCGACCGGCCCGAGGTCGGTGGGATACTCCCGGCGAACGAGCCGGAGGTCCTCCCGGAGCGCCTCGACCCGGGCCGCGAGCAGCTCCTGGAGCTCGGCCTCGACGCCGTCCTTGGCCAGGCCCGGATCGTCGCCGAGGACGAAGTACTGGTCGAACTGCACCTCGTGCAGCTCGATCACGAGCATCTCGTCCTTCGGGTTCCGCACGGTGATCACCCCGTCGCGCTCGTCGATCGTGCACGGCGGGTTCATCCAGTTCAGCGGCTTGTAGGCCTTGGCGTCCGCATGAATCGCGATCGAGCCGTCGTCCTTGAAGAGGAGTAGGCGCGGTGCCCGCGGCAAACGCGCGCCGAGACGGCCCGAGTACTCGACGGAACACTCCGCGACGACGAGACGCATCGACGCGTTGTACCACTTCGCTGCGTATGCTGCTGGCGTTCACGAGACGACGAGGGGGCCGTGATGCTCGCAGCGGTGGGAAGTGACGCCTACAACATCGTCAAAGTGCTGCACATCCTGTGCGCCATCATCGGTTTCGGATCGGTCTTCCTCGCGAGCTTCTACTACCAGCAGGCCCGCGCCCGCCGAGGGCCCGAAGGCATCGCGATCATCGAGACGTATCGGCTCGTGGGCAAGATCGCGACC
>JANOWV010000058.1:0-4123 GCA_031418075.1 Actinomycetes bacterium | reverse complement strand
CCGCCCGAGGCTGCGCCGGAAGCAGCCGCGCCGGAAGCCGCGGCGCCCGAGCCCGAGCCCGAGCCGGATCGCGAGATCGATCTCGACGCCCCGGTCGTGCTCGACGATCTCGACGGCATGTCGTTCTCCGACGCGGTCGACGCCACGATCGTCGCGTTCGACGACGGCGACCTGGTCACCGGCACCGTGGTCAAGATCGACAGCGACGAGGTCCTGCTCGACATCGGCTACAAGTCCGAAGGTGTCATCCCTTCGCGTGAGCTCTCGATCCGCAACGACGTCGACCCCCACGAGGTGGTGTCGCTCGACGACGAGATCGAGGCCCTGGTCCTCACCAAGGAGGACAAGGACGGTCGTCTCGTCCTCTCCAAGAAGCGCGCCCAGTACGAGCGTGCCTGGGGGACGATCGAGGAGATCAAGGAGAAGGAAGGCATCGTCGAGGGTCCGGTGATCGAGGTCGTCAAGGGCGGGCTCATCATCGACATCGGCCTGCGGGGCTTCCTCCCGGCATCGCTCGTCGACCTACGCCGCGTCCGGGACCTCCTCCCGTTCGTCGGCAAGACGCTCGAGTGCAAGATCATCGAGCTCGACAAGAACCGAAACAACGTCGTGCTGTCACGTCGCGCGTACCTCGAGGAGACCCAGCGCGAGCAGCGCGACGAGTTCCTCACCAACCTCAAGCCCGGTGAGATCCGCAGCGGGGTCGTGTCGTCGGTCGTCAACTTCGGTGCGTTCGTCGACCTGGGTGGCATGGACGGGCTCGTGCACGTGTCCGAGCTGTCGTGGAAGCACGTCGACCACCCGAGCTCGGTCGTGAACGTCGGCGACGAGGTGACCGTGCAGGTGCTCGACGTCGACCTCGAGCGCGAGCGCATCTCGCTGTCCCTCAAGGCGACCCAGCAGGACCCGTGGCAGGAGTTCGCCACCGGGCACCAGGTCGGGGAGCTCGTGTACGGGCGCGTCACCAAGCTCGTGCCGTTCGGTGTGTTCGTCCAGGTGGGCGATGGCATCGAAGGGCTCGTGCACATCTCCGAGATGGCCGTGCACCACGTCGAGGCGCCGGAGCAGGTCGTCACCCCCGGCGAGGAGCTCTGGGTGAAGATCATCGACATCGACCTCGATCGACGTCGCATCTCGCTCTCGATCAAGCAGGCCGCTGAAGGTGGCGTGGTGGCCGCTGAGTACCAGGACCAGTTCGGCGAGCACGCGTACGACGAGCACGGGAACTACATCGGCCCCGACCTTGTCGAAGAGGCTGCGACCGCCGACAGTGCAGCCGAGCCGGCGACGCCCGAAGCGATGGAAGCCCTCGCGTCGGAGACTCCCGCTGACGAGGGCGCGAGCGAACCGGCGACTCCGGAGGCGATCCAAGCCCTGGCGACGGGCGGCCCCGCCGCGGAAGCGCCGGTCGTGGAAGCACCGGTTGTCGAAGCACCGGTTGTCGAAGCATTGCCGGCCGAGGAGGCACCGGTCCTCGAAGCATCGCTGGCCGAGGAAGCACCGGTCGTCGAGGTAGCGGCCGCCGAGACTTCCGGTGACGATGCGCCGAACCCGGAGCCGACCGTCGAATAGCGCGGGCGATTCCGCGCCGACGTCTTCGTCGTGCTGCTCGTAGGGCTCACCGGCGGCATCGGCTCCGGGAAGTCCACGGTCGCGCGGCTCCTCGTTGCGCGCGGTGCGGTCGTCGTCGACGCCGACGCCGTGGCGCGCGAGGTCGTCGAGCCGGGCACCCCTGCGCTCGCCGCGCTCGTCGACCGGTTCGGTGCGGGCGTGCTCGGGTCCGACGGGACGCTCGATCGCCAGGCCCTCGCGGCGCTTGCGTTCGTCGATGATGCGTCGCGCAAGGACCTCGAGGCGATCACGCACCCGGCGATCAACGAGGAGTTCCTGCGTCGGATCCTGGCCGCGCCGCCCGATGCGATCGTGGTCTGTGACGTGCCGCTGCTCGCGGAGTCGGAACAGGCTCGGGGCCGGGGTTACCCGATCGTGATCGTGGTGGAGGCGCCCGCCGACCTGCGGTTGACCCGTCTCGAGGGACGCGGTGTGCACCGCGAGGATGCCGAGCGCCGGATGGCCGCGCAGGCCTCCGACGAGGAGCGCCGCGCCCTGGCCACGCACGTCATCGACAACTCGGGTGATCTCGCTGCCCTCGAGCAGCAGGTCGACGCCATCTGGCCCGACCTCGAAGCGGCTCGGGCCGAGGCCGCGGCCCCGAAAGCGCCGGGCGAGACGCAGGCGTAGCGGGGAGCTCCGATTGTCACACCGGGCGGCCACAATGGAGCCGTGCCCCCGTTCGAGCTCGTGTCCGACTTCGCGCCCGCCGGCGATCAGCCTCGTGCGATCGATCAGCTCTCCGAGGGGATCGTCGCGGGGGAGAAGGCCCAGACGCTCCTCGGTATCACCGGTTCGGGGAAGTCGTTCACGATCGCCGGCGTGATCGAGCGGACCCAGCGTCCCACACTCGTGCTCGCCCCGAACAAGAGCCTCGCCGCGCAGCTTGCGAGCGAGTTCCGCGAGTTCTTCCCGAAGAACCGGGTCGAGTACTTCGTCTCCTACTACGACTACTACCAACCCGAGGCGTACCTCCCGGCCACCGACACGTACATCGAGAAGGACTCGTCCATCAACGACGAGATCGACCGGCTGCGGCACTCCGCGACGAGCGCGATCATGAGTCGACGAGATGTCATCGTCGTCGCGTCGGTCTCGGCGATCTACGGGCTGGGCGCGCCCGACGAGTACGAACGCCAATGCCTGATTCTCGACCGCGGCGACGAGCGCGAGCAGCGGTCGATCCTCGCCCGGCTCGTCGAGCTCCAGTACGACCGCAACGACTTCGATTTCGCCCGCAACAAGTTCCGGGTGCGCGGCGACACCATCGAGATCTACCCGTCCTACGAGGAGCGGGCCATTCGCCTGTCGCTCTTCGGTGACGAGGTCGAGCGCATCACGTCGGTCGACCCACTCACCGGCGAGATCGTGGAGGAGCTCGACCGCCTCGTGCTGTTCCCGGCGTCGCACTACGTCACCTCCGAGGAGCGCATGCAGCGGGCGATCGCCGGCATCGAGACGGAGCTGGGGGAGCGCCTCGCCGAGCTCGAGCGCGACGAGAAGCTGCTCGAAGCCCAGCGGCTCCGGATGCGGACCACCTACGACCTCGAGATGCTGCGCGAGGTCGGCATGTGCTCGGGGATCGAGAACTACTCGCGCCATCTCGACGGTCGCCGACCCGGCGAGATGCCCTACACGCTCCTCGACTATTTCCCTGACGACTCCCTGATCGTCCTCGATGAGTCCCACGTGACCGTGCCGCAGCTGCACGGGCAGTTCGAGGGCGACCGATCACGCAAGGAGACGCTCGTCGGTCACGGGTTTCGCCTGCCGTCCGCGATGGACAACCGACCATTGCGCTTCTCCGAGTTCGAGACCAAGGTGCGCCAGATCGTCTTCATGTCGGCCACCCCGAGTCCGTACGAGCTCGAAGTCTCGAACCGGGTCGTCGAGCAGCTCGTGCGACCCACCGGCCTCGTCGACCCGGAGGTCACGGTCCGTCCCACCAAGGGCCAGATCGACGATCTCGTCGCCGAGATCCGCATCCGCGAGGAACGGGGTCAGCGTGTTCTCGTCACCACACTCACCAAGAAGATGTCGGAGGACCTCAGCGAGTACCTCCTCGAGCTCGGGGTGAAGGTGCGGTACCTGCACAGCGAGATCGACACCCTGGAGCGCGTCGAGATCCTTCGTTCGCTCCGCCTCGGCGAGTTCGACGTCCTGATCGGGATCAACCTCCTGCGGGAAGGCCTCGACCTCCCCGAGGTGTCACTCGTCGCGATCCTCGACGCCGACAAGGAAGGCTTCCTGCGGTCGGCCACGTCGTTGATCCAGACGATGGGTCGCGCCGCCCGCAACGTCGAGGGGCAGGTGATCATGTACGCCGACGGGGTCACCGACTCGATGCGCCACGCACTCTCCGAGACGAACCGTCGACGCAAAGCCCAACTCGAGTACAACGCCGAGCACGGCATCGACCCGCAGACGATCCGCAAGAACATCGTCGACATCCTCGCGATGGTGCGGGCGCGCGAGACCGACGATGCGCCTTCGGCGCGGGGGCGGGGTCGTG
>JANOWV010000057.1:0-5017 GCA_031418075.1 Actinomycetes bacterium | reverse complement strand
GCGAAGAGGCAGGTTGCCCTAACGTGGGCGAATGTTGGTCTCAGGGCCATGCCACCATGATGATCATGGGCGAGATCTGCACGCGCGGGTGTACCTTTTGCAACGTGGCGACCGGTAAGCCGCAAACGCTAGACGCGTTTGAGCCTGGACGAGTGGCCCATGCGGTGGCGGAACTGGGGCTGAATCACGTCGTCGTCACATCCGTTGACCGCGACGATCTTGATGATGGGGGCGCGGACCACTTTGCCCAGACCATCCGTGCCATCCGGCATCGGGCACCGGGCACCACGATCGAAGTGTTGATCCCCGACTTTCTGAAATGCGCCCCCTCGGCGCTGGAGGCAGTCGTTGCCGCGCGCCCGGACGTGCTGAACCACAATCTCGAGACAGTTGCTCGCCTCCAACGGGCGGCCCGTCCATCCGCCGCGTACGCGCGCTCCTTGGCGGTCCTGGCGCGCGCGAAGGATGCCGGCCTCGTGGCGAAGTCGGGACTGATCGTGGGGATGGGCGAGACCGACGACGAGGTGCGCGCCGCGATCGCCGACCTCCGTGCGGTCGGGGTCGACATCCTCACCGTCGGCCAGTATCTCCAACCCACACCGCGGCACCTCCCGGTCGTCCGGTGGTGGACGCCGTCGGAGATGGACGCGATCGGTGCGTTCGCTCGCTCGCTGGGGTTCTCGCACGTCGAGTCCGGCCCGCTCGTACGTTCCAGCTACCACGCGAAGCGGGCGGTCGAGGCCGCGGAGCCGAGCACCTCGGTTGCCATCGCCGGGGGTCGTTGATGGGTCGGGTCCACGCCGAGATCCCCGCGCCGGTCCGGGAGCTGATCGAGGCCCAGCACCTGTTCTTCGTCGCCACCGCACCGACGGGTGCCGACGGGCATGTGAACCTCTCACCGAAGGGGCTCGACAGCTTCACCGTGCTCGGTCCCCACGAGGTCGCGTACCTCGATCTCACGGGCAGTGGGGCGGAGACCATCGCCCACCTCAGGGACAACGGTCGGATCACGCTGATGTTCTGCACCTTCGACGGGGCACCGAACATCATCCGCCTCTACGGACGCGGCGAAGCCATCCCGGTCGACGACCCTCGGGCCGCCGCGCTCCTCGAGCGGTTCCCGAGCCACCCCGGTGCCCGATCGGTGATCAGGGTCGACGTGGATCGCGTCTCGACGTCGTGTGGGTATGCAGTCCCGCTCATGACCTACGAGGAGGACCGTTCGCGTCTCCTCGAGTGGGCCGACGGCAAGGGTCCTGAAGGGCTGCGCGAGTACCAGGCCGAGAAGAACGTCACCAGCATCGACGGGCTACCGGCGCTCACGCCTCGAGGGGCATCGACCGGAACCGAGCGCTGATGCTCGCGACGCGGATGGAGCGCGCCCGCGCGCGCATGGACGCGCTCGGGGTCGACGCGCTGCTGTGCTCGGTCGGTCCGGACCTTCCCTACCTGACCGGCTACGAAGCGATGCCGCTGGAGCGGCTCACGATGCTCGTCGTGCCCCGCGGCGAGCCGGCTGTCCTCGTGGTCCCGCGGCTCGAAGCACCGCGGGTGGTCGAGCAGCCCGACGTCTTCACGATCGACCCGTGGGACGAGACCGACGACGCGATCCAGCGGGTCGCGGCCCATGTCGGGAGCTCGTCGTCGGTCGCGATCGGCGACCAGACATGGTCGCGGTTCGTGCTCGGGCTCCAGGAAGCGCTCCCGGCTGCGCGATTCCAGTCCGCCGGCACGATCCTTGGACCGCTGCGCGCCGTGAAGGACGCAGAAGAGATCCAGCGACTGCAGGCAGCCGCGACAGTCGTCGACGAGATCGCGGTCGAGATGCGAACGCAGTCGTTCGCCGGGCGCACGGAACACGAGGTGCACCGTGAGCTCGTCCAGCGGATGCTCGACGGTGGACACGCGCGAGCGAACTTCGCGATCGTCGCCAGCGGACCCAACGCAGCCAGCCCGCATCACGACCCCACCGACCGGGTGATCGAAGCCGGCGAGATCGTGCTCTGCGACTTCGGTGGATCGCTCGGCGGCTACTGCTCCGACATCACACGGATGTTCTCTGTCGGCGACCCGTCCGTCGAGGTGCGCGATGCGTACGCTGCGCTCATGGAGGCCCAGGAGGCTGCGGTGCATAGCGCGGTCGTCGGAGCCACCTGCGAGTCGGTCGATCGGGTTGCGCGTGACGTGCTGGGCGCAGCCGGACTCGGTGCGCACTTCGTCCACCGCACCGGGCACGGCATCGGGATCGACGCGCACGAGGATCCGTATCTGGTCGAGGGGAACCGCGACGCGCTGGTCGCCGGGCATGTCTTCAGCATCGAACCCGGCGTCTACCTCACCGGCCGGTTCGGTTTGCGGCTCGAGGACATCGTGGTCGCCACTGACGACGGCCCGGCCCGACTGAACCAGGCGCCGCGCGACCTCGCCGTCGTTGGCTGAGGCCTGTGAACCTCGATCTCGCGAGTGTGCTGCTCGAATGGGCCGCGGGCGGTCTTCTCGGGCTGTGGATCACCTCGCGTCGACGCGTCGTCGGGGTTGGCTACGGATGGTTGCTGCGGGCGACGTTCGCGGTCATTGGGGTGGGTGGCGTAGCCGCCGGGCTGGCGAACGACGACCGCGGTTGGGGGGCAACACTGCGGGACGTCGGCGGCATCGCGTTGGTCGCGCTCGCACTCGTCGCGCTCGGGGTGTCGGTCGTGCGTCGCGCCGACCCGGCACGGATCCCACCCTTCCTGGACCTGCTTCCGGCGGTCGCGGGCCTCGTCGCCCTCGTCGGTGCGGCCGACGTGCTCGGCGGTCCCTACGCGCTCTCCCTCGCGCGTCTCGTGGTGGGCGCGGTGTTCCTCGGGCTGGTGACCGATGCGATGCTGCTCGGTCACTGGTACCTCGTGCAGCCGGGGCTCGGGCGCGAACCGCTACGTGAGATGGTGCGTCTCGCCGCGATCGCATGGCCCGTCCAGGTCGCGGTGCTGCTGATCCCGACGGGGATGGCGTCGGTGCTCACGGGGTCGATCGATGACGGGTACGGCGGGTTGCTCGGCTGGACGTGGATCGTGAGTGCGCTGACCACGATCGCGCTGCTCGGCGTGACCTGGCTCGCGTTGAAGGAGCGTATGTATTCGGCGGTGATGGCCGCGACGGGGTTGTTGTACCTGGCGATCCTCACTGCGTTCGGAACCGACGTGCTCGCGCGCGCGGTGTTGGCGTCGTAGTGTCCTCCCGGTGAGCACCGAGACCGAGATCGACACCGGGGACAGCACGATCGAACGCTCGAACGACGGGGACTCCGCGTCGGTTCGTCTTCGATCGGCATGGAGCACGTTCGACCGGCGTTGTCCGCGCGGCCCGGCAATGCTGTTGCTGATCGTGCTCATCTTCACGCTCAACGGGATCACGACGCACAAGGTGAGCGCGGTTTCGGCGATCGACGAGAACCAGTGGATCGACTACCTCGTTCGTGGTTCGAAGTTCGAGGTGGCCCACGCGGGTGAGCGAGTCGAGGACGAGAGTGTTCGTGAGCTCTGTGTCCGCGGGGCCCTCACGCTTCCGCGGCGCCATCCCGCGTGCGACGCGAAGCCAATCGACGCGAGCAAGTACGGCTACTTCGGTGGCGTGAACATTGCGGGCCATTCGCCGTTCTATTTTCTGATCAGCGGGCCCATCGCTCGGCTGCTGCGCGCATCTCCGATCGACCTTCCACCGAACGACAGCATGATCACGTGGGCACGCCTCTTGGGGAGCGTCTGGCTCTTGCTCGGCTGGTACCTCGTCTTACGCATCGGCGACATCCTTCGAGTGAGTCGCCGATGGCTCGTGGTCTCGATCGTGTTTCTCAGCGCCACGCCGGCGCTCCTCCATGCCTCAACAATCGTGAACCCCGACCAAACCGCTGTCCCTGCGGGAGCCGCTGTACTCCTCGCGATCGTCGCCTGGGAGCGGCGAGGGCGCGGTGCCATCTGGATCGTCCTTGCGGCGCTCGTTGCCGCGATGTTCGACCCGACGAACGGTCTCGCGCTCCTTGTCGGCCTTGTGTACATGGCGTTTCGGGCAGCCGTCGGGACGCGCGGGCGCGGTGACGACGACACGCGACCACGCGCCGACTACCTCAAGGTGGCGCTGCTCCTCATCGTCGCCGGCGTGGTCGGTAGCGAAGCATGGGCGCACCTCGACGCTTGGTTCTTCACCGCGTCGCCAGTTCTGGGTGTCGACCTCTCGCAGAACCCCGTGGCGAAGATCGTCGCGCTGAGCGGGACGGGCCTCACGTTCGAACACCTTTTCGGGCCGGGAACGGTGTTCAGCAGCTTTCCACCGTTCTCCGACGGCGCGATCCTGTACACGGCTCGTTTCCATGCCGCATACACGCTGATGGCAATGGCCGCGCAGATGCTCGCGATCGGAGCGATGGTTGCGGTGGCCCTGCGAGAGTCGATCCGAGACCGAGTCGGCAGTGCGGGGTTCGCGCTACTCGTGGGACTGCTCGTGAGTCCGACCCTGTACGTGCTCCGCGACGATCTTGTGGGAGGAACGTTCCTTCCTGCGCCATCGCGCTATGGGTTGAGCGCGATGCCGTTCCTGGCAGTCGTCCTTGCGACATCGATGCGTACTCGTTTCGCCAAGGGCCTGTTCGTCACGATCACGGTCGGGCTCTACTCGGCAGCGATTCTTGTGCTCTTTCGCTGACTCACTCTTGCGGGGATCCACCCGATGAGATCGTGATGCGCATCCCGTCTTCCAACGAGATCGTGGGCTCATAGCCGAGATCGCTGGCGATCGCGCGCAGATCGGCCTCGCTGTCGCGCACGTCCCCGGCGCGTGGCTCGTGGTGCACCGGGTCCGGGGTCACGCCGAGGATCCTGGCGATGGTGTCGAGCAGGTCGAGCACCGTCGCGCGCTGGCCGCCGGCGACGTTGTAGACGCGGCCCGAGCAGACCGAAGCGTCGGCGTCGGCCGCGAGCAGGTTCGCGCGTGCTACATCGCCGACGTACGTGAAGTCGCGGCGCTGAAGACCGTCGCCGTG
>JANOWV010000056.1:0-5743 GCA_031418075.1 Actinomycetes bacterium | reverse complement strand
GGTAGAACGCGCCCTTCCCGAGCCCGTTGACCGTGCAGAGCTCCGCGATGCCGGTGGCGTGATACCCGCGTCGGGCGAAGACTGGCGCCGACGTGTCGACGATCAAGTTGCGACGCGCCTCCCATTTCGCGCTGCGCTGCGGCTCGCTTGTCGCCTTCACCTCCGGCATCGCTACCGACGGTACCCCGGGAGCTGCATCCATCAGCGGCCCAGCCACTCTGGGGCACGTTTCTCGGCGAACGCGCGCAGCCCGATGCTCGCGTCCTCCGATTCGAGCAGCTCATCCAAGAGCTTCCTCGAGACCTGCCGCAGCGTTTCGTCGTCGTCGTGTGCCGCCGAGAGGACGACACCACGACTGGCGCGCACCGCGAGCGGGGCCGCCGTCACGATCTGGCCCGCGACGCGCATCGCCTCGTCGAGCGCCTCACCAGGCTCGACCAGCCGACTCACGAGTCCGAGATCGAATGCTCGACGAGCATCGATGGGCTCACCGGTGAGGATCGCATCCATCGCGGTCGCCCGCCCGATCGCGCGCGGCAGCCGGAACAGTCCGCCGGCCGCGGCGATGAGGTTCCGGCACACCTCCGCGAGCCCGAAAGCCGACCGTGTAGTCGCGACGACAACGTCCGCGGCAAGGACGATCTCGAGGCCACCTGCGGTCGCCAGACCATCGACGGCGACAACGATCGGCTTCACGCGCTCGCGGTAGACGAAACCGGCGAACCCACCGCGTTCGGTATCGAGCGACGCGGCCGATCCCGTCTCCTGAATGACCTTGAGGTCGGCGCCGGCACAGAAGACGGGCCGTATCTGCTCGCCCGTGTTCGCGGTCAGGACGCCGACCCAGACCTCGTCATCCTCTTCGAGATGGTCCACGGCCGCCTCGAGTCCGAGTGCCATCGCGGGGTCGACCGCGTTCCGCGCCTCGGGACGGTTCAGGGTGACGACCGCGATCCGGTCGGACGACGAGTACAGCACGGCGCTCACGGAACGCTCCCGGTTCGGGGCACGAGTCCAAACGGTATCGTGACCGGTCGGTACACACCGGACTGCCGGATTGGCACGCCGGAACCGACAGGCCGAGATTCGACAGGCCGAGATTCGACAGGCCGAGATTCGACAGGCCGAGATTCGACAGGCGACGTCGAGGGCCAGATTTCGAAGGGTGGTTCGTGGTGAGCGAGCACAGCTTCGCGGGGCGCGTCGCCGTCGTGACCGGCGCGGGGCGCGGAATCGGCCGGGGGTACGCGCTCCTGCTCGCCGATCGGGGAGCGGAGGTCGTCGTGAACGACGTCGGCAGCTCGATCGAGGGTGAGGGGGTCGACGCCGGGCCGGCATCGTCCGTTGCTGCAGAGATCCGCGAACGTGGCGGTGTCGCGATCGCCGACACCAGCGACGTGTCCACGGCTGAGGGCGGAGCAACGCTCATCGCGGCGGCCACGAGCACCTTCGGCCGCATCGATGTGTTGATCAACAACGCCGGCATCGTCCGGTGGGCGGGCTTCCCCGAAGCCGACGCCCACAACCTCGAACAGCATCTCGCCGTGCACGTGGGCGGGTCCTTCCACACCACCCGAGCCGCGTGGCCGCACATGGTCGAGCAGGACTACGGCCGAATCGTCATGACGACGTCGGCCGGGATGTTCGGGCTGCCCACGAACCTGTCGTACGCAACCGCCAAGGCCGGAGTCATCGGCCTCACCCGGAGCCTCAGCACTGCCGGCGCAACACACGGCATCAAGGTCAACGCCATCGCACCCGCGGCCTTCACCCGGATGGCCGGTCGGCCAGGCGACGAGGCGCCCCCGGAGATGGAGCCGGAGCTCGTCGCACCGATGGTCGCCTACCTCGCGCACGAGCAGTGTGAGGTCAGTGGAGAGATCTATGCAGCCGGCGCAGGCCGGTTCGCGCGGATCTTCATCGCCCAGGCCGAGGGATACGTGCACTCGGGGTCCGAACCGACCATCGAGGATGTGGCTGAGCATTGGGCGAAGATCAACGACGAGCGCGGCTCGTCGATCCCGACCGATCTCACCAGATGGTCAGCCGCCTTCATGGGCCACCTGGGCCCGTAGCTCCCGCTTCAAGACCTTTCCCGAGGGATTCCTCGGGAGGGCGTCGATGAACACCACCTGCTTCGGAACCTTGAACTTCGCGAGCTGCTCACGGCAGTGCTCGACAAGTGCCTCCGGCGTCGTTGAGGCCGCCCCCACGACGACGAATGCGACAGGAACCTCGCCCCACCGACCGTCGGGCCGCCCGACGACGGCCGCTTCGACGACCGCCTCGTGCTCGTAGAGCACTCGCTCGATCTCCGAGCTCGCGATGTTCTCCCCACCCGAGACGATCATGTCCTTGAGCCGATCGACGATATAGAGATAGCCGTCCTCGTCGCGCGTGCCGATGTCGCCGGTGTGGAACCAGCCACCCGCGAATGCCGCGTTCGTCGCGTCAGGGTCTCGCCAGTAGCCCTTGAAGACCTTTGGTCCGCGCAGGACCACCTCCCCGCGCTCGCCCGCGGGCACCGACGTCCCGTCGGCATCCCAGATGTCGAGCTCGAGGTAGAGGCACGGGCGCCCGACGCTGCCGAGCTTCGCCACCAGATTGTCGCGGTCGAGGAAGGTGTCCCCCGACACCGTCTCGGTGAGTCCGTACGCGTCGGCGAACCATGCCGAAGGGAAGGTCCGTTGGATCCGCTCGATCAGGGGGATCGGCATCTTCTCGCCACCGTTGATCACCAGTCGCACCGACGAGAGGTCACGCTGCTCGATGTCGGGGAGCGCCATGATCGCGTTGACCATGGCCGGGGCGAGCCAGACGGTCGTCACCCGCGACTGCTCGATCTCGTCGACGACGTCGGCCGCCTCGAATGCATGGTGGAGGATGGTCGTCGCGCCTGCCGCGATCAACGACGTCGTCGTGAGGTCGAGCGCACCGACGTGGTACAGCGGCCCGCAGGCGAGCCCGAGATCCGCGTTCGTGAAGCCGAACTCGATGATGTGCGCAAGGTTCTTCCAGGCCAGGTTGGCGTGGGTGAGCATGACGCCCTTCGGACGACCGGTGGTCCCGGACGTGTACATGAGTCGATGGACGTCATCGCCAGCGGCGGCGGCCCGCAACGGAATGCTCGTCGTCGCCCGGAGCCCCTCGACGGTCGTCCACCCGTCGGGAGGGTTGCTCGCGACGCAGGCTCGGACGAGCGGGCGATCCATATCCTTCGTCGCGTCGTCGCCGAGGGCGACCAGCGACGCGTCGCATACGAGCACGCGCGCCTCGGAATGGTCGAGGATGTAGCGCACCTCCGGTGCTGCGAGGCGCCAGTTGATCGGCATCGCGATCGCGCCCAGAAAGTTGGCCGCGAAGATCATCTCGACGAACTCGATGCAGTTGTACGAGAGGATCCCGACAACGTCGCCCGCACTGACGCCACGATCATGGAGACCCCCGGCCAGCGCAGCGACGCGTGTCGCCATCTCGCCGTAGGTGACCGTCTCGTCACCGAACACGACAAGCGGTTGGTCGGGTGTCCGAGCGGCATGGTGCTCGAGCACCCCGACCCAGTTCATGTCCGGATGCACGTCGACTCCTACGGCGCGGCGTAGCCGCCGTCGACGACGAGGGCAGAACCCGTCGTCCAGCGGGATGCGTCGCTCGCGAGGTAGGTGTACGCGCCGACGAGGTCGTCGGCAGCGCCCAGCCCGAGGGGATGCTTGGCGGCGATGGCGTCGATCGCGTCCTGTGGGAGATCGGCGTGGATGCCCGAGAGGAAGGTCCCCGGGCACACGCAGTTGACGCGGATCCCCTCGCGTGCGTACTCGACGGCCGCGACCTTCGCGAGCTGGATCACGGCGGCCTTCGTCGCGCAGTACGGAGCTGCGTGCGACCATGCGGTGAGCCCGGCCACCGAGGCCGTGAGGATGATCGAGCCTGATCCCTGCGCGCGCATGACGGGCACCGCAGCACGGATGCCGTTGACGGCACCCATGACGTTGATCCGTAGCGCGCGTTCCCAGTCCTCAGTGGCGAGGTTGTGGATTCGCCCGTTCGGAGCGAGTACCCCGGCGTTGCTGATCAGGACATCGAGACGCCCGAATCGCTCCACCGCGAGCGCGACGACTGCCTCGACCTCAGCGATCTCACCGACGTCGGCCGGCAGCGTCTCGATGCCACCACGATCTTCCGGGAGCCCCTGCACGCTCACGTCGAGGGACGTCGTGCTGACGTCGCTCAGCACGACGTCGGTCTCCGGCTCCCCCGCGAATCGACGCGACAGCGCCGCGCCGAGCGTGCCGCCTGCACCGGTGATCGCGACGACCCGTCGTGCATCACTCATACGAGCAAGTATCCGCCGTCGACGTTGAGCACGGTGCCGGTGACGAACGCCGACGAGTCCGACGCGAGGAACTGGTACGCCCCGGCCAGGTCCTCCGGCGCACCCCATCTCCCTTGCGCCGTGTGTCCGAGCACGTTGCCTTCGAGCTCGGGCTTGTGCTTCCACGACTCGACCAGTGGTGAATCGAACCACCCCGGCGCGACAACGTTGACGGTGATGCCGGACGCCGCGAGGTCGAGCGCGAGACCCTTCGCCATGCCGACGAGACCGGCCTTCGACGCGCTGTAGGCGGTGAGACCGGCGCGCGGGCGTTCGCCGAGCACCGAACCCGTGAAGATCAAGCGGCCGCCCTCACCCATCACGCGCGCGGCGGCGCGAGCCCCGAGGAACGCTCCCGTGAGGTTCACCTCGAGCACCTCACGCCAGATCGAGGGATCCGTGGCGCGCGGACCCGCGACGATCGGCGAGATCCCCGCATTGCAGATCCATACGTCGACGCCACCCCACTCCGCGACCACGGCGTCGGCAACAGTTTCGTTGAACGCCGCGTCGGTCACCTCGCCGCTCAGCACGAGCGAGGGGCCGGGGATCTCTGTGGCCACCGTCTTGAGGTCGGTCTCGGTGCGAGCCACGAGGGCCACCCGCGCGCCGCCATGGGAGAAGGCGTGCGCGAGCAACCGGCCGAGCCCACGGCTGGCGCCGGTGATCACCACACGTTTCCCGGTGACGTCCGCACCACCCTCGAACGACGCCGGGATGTCGATCTGCTCGGGCATCGCCCTTCCCTGTTTGTACCGATCAGTACAATACACGTTCCGTGTTCTCCGACGCCGACCTCCTCGACCTGCACCGCCGGATGCTGGTGATCCGCGGCTTCGAGGAGCGCGTCGCGGCGCTCTATCGCGACGGTGAGGTCCCCGGCTTCGTGCACCTCTCGATCGGGCAAGAGGCATCTGCGGTCGGTGCGTGCTGGCCGCTGTTGCCGGCCGACGTGATCACGTCCACACACCGGGGCCACGGTCACTGCCTCGCGAAGGGCCTCGACCCCCTCGGGATGTTCGCCGAACTGATGGCGAAGGAAGCGGGAACGAACCGCGGACGCGGCGGCTCGATGCACATCGCCGACCCGACACTCGGCATCTTCGGCGCGAACGGCATCGTCGGCGCCGGCCTGCCGATCGCCGCGGGAGCCGCGACCGCGGGGCAGCTGCGCCGCGACGGAACGGTCGCGGTGGCGTTCTTCGGAGACGGTGCAGTGGCCCACGGCACGTTCCACGAGGCGGTCAACCTCGCCGCTGTCTGGCACCTGCCGGTGATCTTCTTCTGCGAGAACAACGGATACGCAGAGTTCTCGCCCGCCGCGACCCAGCATGCGGCGCCGCTCGAGCGGCGCGCCGCCGGGTACGGCGT
>JANOWV010000055.1:0-2294 GCA_031418075.1 Actinomycetes bacterium | reverse complement strand
GGGGTGCTCGCGAGGTCGACGCCCGGCCAGACGTACCGGGGCGCGCAGTTCCCTGTGTGGAGCTCGCCAACACCCGCGGCGCGGGCGCGGACGACGACCTCTTCGACGAGCGCACGTCCGATGCCGGAGCGGTGCTGCTCTGGCGCGACTGCGAGGAGCAGGATCCAGCCGGTGCGGACCGTCCCGAAGTCCCGATGCAGCCACACGACGGCACCATCGGGTCCGCCGATGGCTTCGGCACCGGGACCGAAGCACGACTCTCGGAGGTCGTCGACGCTGAGTGCGTCCTCGGGTAGCGCGGCGGCGCACAGCGCATGGAGCTGCTCGGGGGTGACGTCGTTCACCGTGCAGATCGCTGGAGGTCGCGAAGCTGTCGGTACCCGATGATCTGCGCGCCGGCCCGGTCGAGGAGATCGCGGAGCGACGGGTCGTGGCAGAGGAAAGCGTGGTCCTCGACCCGTCCGGCCCAGTCGGGATGCGAGGCGCGGAGCTCGTCGGTGTCGATGGCCGGGTGGAAGTAGAGCTCGGTCACACCGGGACGCAGGTCGAACAGCGCCCGTTCGGCATGGCGGCGTCCACCGACACCCGAGTAGAGGACGAAGTGGTCGGGGAACACGATGCCTTCCGCGCTCGCAAGCTCGCGGTAGGGGAACCCGACGACCCGCTCGCCCCCAGCCGGTCCCATGCGCAGCGGGAGCGAGAAGTCGATCGCGAGCTCGAGGTAGGCGTCGAAGAAGTCGGCCCGCAGCTGGAGCGTCCCCATGTGGCTGTCGAGGTGCGTGATGTCGAAGCCCCAGAGGATCGCCCGCTCCACCTGGGCGCGCAGCTCGCGGCGGACCTCGTCGAGGTCGGCGTGGTCCCAGGAGTCCTCCAGCGTGCGGGGGAAGCCTCCGTCACCGTCGAGCAGGCTCGGTGCTTGGGTGATCGGTGCCCACCGGTAGTTCTCCCACTCGGAGTTGAGCGTGAGGTGCACACCGACGTCGTCACCCCGGTAGCCCGCAGCGGCATCGCGGGCCCATGGGCACGGGACCATCAGCGACGCACTCGAGCCGGCGCCATTGCGGAGCGCGTCGTAGGTCGCGACGTTGGCTGAGCGGCTCGAGCCGAGATCGTCGCAGTTGAGGATGACGAGCTTCGCGTCGGGATCGTGGCCCAGGCGCTCGACGAGTGTGGTCATGGGATGTCGGGATGGGGCATCGGATGCACGGTGCGCTTCTCCGAGGGTCTCGGTGGGGTGGTTTTCGGCTCGCGCGGGGTGCGCGACCTCGGCGCGGATGGTACCGCCCTCTACGCTGCACCGATGCGCCGCCGCCTGGCACTCCCCGCGCTCGTGGTGCTCGTGGTGACCATCGCGACAGCCTGCAGCAGCGGTGGTTCGGGCTCATCGAGCACGACCACCACGACACGCGCGTCGAAGACCAAGGGAGCCGGCAACACCTGTCGGTTCATCGTGGCCTCGACCGGACGGCGTTTCCGGCAGGCGCCGGCCGACCTGCAGTACCTCCAGTCCGCGACTGCCGAGCCGACCGAGTGCTACGACAAGATCACCTTCACCTTCGACGAGGGCGATGGTCCCGATCTGCCGCCCGGCTACATCGTCGAGTACCGCGAGCCGCCGTTCGTCGAGGGTCTCCGTTCGTCGGCGGAGGGCTTCCCGGATGCCAAGGCGATCCTCTACGTCGAGTTCCGACCCGCTTCCACGTCGGATCGTCGCTTTCCCGGACGCGCGACGCAGACCTACAAGGGGAACCTTCGACTCCAGTTCCCGTCGGTCGGGCCCTTCAGTGCGGGGGGCATGGGGCACACCGTGATCGTCGAATGGCTCGACAAGGCACCGCCGTCGCTCCCGGACGCGATCATCTCCCTAGTCACCACCACGACCGCGACATCGACTCCCAAGAAGAAGGCGGCCAAGACCGCGGGTACCACCACCACGTCGACCGTCGTCCCGGACGCGGCGACACCGACCGAGCCTCCGACAACCGTGCCGCCGGTGGAGTACCTCCCCAACGACCCCGCGGTGACCCGGGTGGTGTGGCTCATCGGGTTGGACTCGAAGCGGCCGTTCACGGTGGATGCCGCCAACCAGCCGTCGCGGGTGAGCGTCCTGATCATGCGTTGACAGTGTCGGGCGTTCTCCGGCGCGCCACTCGCCACGTTCTTCGGCAATCCGGACTCCAGCCAGTCGGCGCTCAAGTTGCGGAGCGCCGACGGCGCCATCGAGCATCGCGCCGGCGAGCATCGCGCCGGCGAACGCGCAACGCTGAGAGCGCAGGCCCGGGTCACGAGCTACG
>JANOWV010000054.1:0-3174 GCA_031418075.1 Actinomycetes bacterium | reverse complement strand
CATCCCGACCACCGCCACCGTGTGGAGGTCGCCGATGATCCCGTTGTCCTCGATCGGCCGGTAGGCCCCCGGTGCGTCTGCCATCCTCGCCCCCTTCCTCCGCCTTGCTACCACGCGACTTGGGGGCCGGCGTACGCGGTGTGGAACACTCATGGTCCCGCTCGCGAGTATCAGGAGAGCTCCGTTGCCCGAAGCAGTGATCGTCGCCACCGCCCGCACCCCGATCGGCCGGGCCAACAAGGGCTCGCTCGTCGAGTGCCGACCCGACGACCTCTCGGCCCAGATCATCGGTGCCGTCCTCGACAAGCTGCCGGGCCTCGACCGCTCCCTCGTGGAGGACGTCGTGTGGGGCTGCGGCCAGCCGGCGGGCGAGGCCGGGTACAACGTCGCCCGCGTCGCCGCGATCCTTGCCGGACTGTCCCAGGCACCCGGGGTCACGGTGAACCGGTACTGCTCGTCGTCGCTGCAGACCATCCGTATGGCCGCGCACGCGATCAAGGCCGGCGAGGGCGACGTCTTCGTCGCCGGTGGCGTCGAGACCGTGAGCCGGTTCATGTACGGAGCGTCCGACTCCGGCGGCCACAACGAGCAGTTCGCCGACGCGGAGGTCCGGACGGCCGGGCGTCATGAGGGAGGCCAGGGTGCCTGGACCCCCCCGGCCGGCCTGCCCGACGTCTACATCGCGATGGGTGAGACGGCCGAGAACGTGGCCGAGTACGCCAAGGTCGGACGCGAGGAGATGGACGAGTTCGCGGCCCTCTCGCAGAACCGTGCGGTGGAGGCCCAGTCGAACGGGTTCTTCGAGCGGGAGATCACCCCCGTCACCACGCCGTCCGGCGAGGTCGTGTCGAAGGACGACGGCCCCCGGCCCGACACCACTGCCGAGAAGCTCGCGCAGCTCAAGCCGGTGTTCCGCCCCGACGGCGTCATCACCGCGGGCAATGCCTGCCCGCTGAACGATGGTGCCGCGGCGGTCGTCGTGATGAGTGACACGTTGGCGAATGAGCTCGGGATCACGCCGCTGGCCCGCATCGTCGCGTCCGGCGTCTCTGCGCTCGACCCGGAGATCATGGGCCTCGGTCCGATCGGTGCCAGCAAGCAGGCGCTGGAGCGCTCCGGACTCAGCATCGGTGACATCGACCTCGTCGAGATCAACGAGGCGTTCGCGGCCCAGGTGCTCCCGTCGGCCAAGGAGCTCGGGATCCCGGTCGAGAAGCTCAACGTGAACGGTGGGGCGATCGCGCTCGGCCACCCCTTCGGCATGACCGGTGCCCGCATCATGACCACGCTGCTCAACGGACTCGAGGACCGCGACGCCCGCTACGGACTCGAGACCATGTGTGTCGGCGGCGGCCAGGGCATGGCGATGATCGTCGAGCGCCTGAAGTAGCACCCACCGCCCGGTTGATGCGTTGTTCGCCCGCCTCTGGCGGGGTGCCGATCGGGTGCTGACGACCCAGGACCGAAAGCAGGCCGTTGCATGGCGAACCGGATCCCGCCCGCGTGGGTGATCCGCCCGCTCCTCGCGCTGCGCAACGGTCTCGGGCGCATCCACCGCGGGATGGTGCCACCCGACGTCGCCGTCTTCGAGCGCGCGCTCGGCATCATCGACACGAAGGCGATGGTCGTGGCAACCGACCTCGGGATCGCCGAGGCGCTGGCCGACGGACCTCGGACTGCGGCCGAGCTTGCGACCGAAGTCGGCGCCGACGCCGACGCGCTCGAACGGCTGCTGCGCTATCTGGTCGGACGAGGGGTGTTCCGGCGTCGGCGTGACCGACGGTTCGCGAACAACGGGACCTCCAACCGGCTCCGGGTCGACCACCCGGCGTCGTTACGTCCGTGGGTCCGGTTCTTCGGTGCACCGTGGCACGTCGCGATCTGGAACGAGCTCGAGCACTCCGTGCGGACGGGCGACGGGGCCGCCGGCAAAGTGTTCGGTCACGACTTCTGGGACTACGTCACCCACGAGAATCCTGAAGCGGGCCTGGTCTTCGACGAAGCGATGGAAGCCGCGTCCCGCGTGCAGCTCGACACCGTCGCCCGCCGCTACCGCTGGCCCGCCGAAGGGCGCGTCTGCGACATCGGCGGCGGCACCGGCACACTGCTCTCCGCGATCGTCAGCGCGAACCCCGGGATCGACGGGGTGCTCTTCGATCTCCCGGAGGTCGTTGCCAAGGCCGGACCGGTGCTCGAGGCGGCAGGCGTCGCGGAGCGGATCGAAGTCGTCGGCGGCGACTTCTTCGCAGCGGTACCCGAGAACTGCGACCGCTACGTCCTCCAGGCGATCGTGCACGACTGGGACGACGAGTCCTGCGTCCGCTTCCTCTCGCGATGCCGAGAGGCGCTCCCCGGGGGCGGCCGCGTACTCGTACTCGAGTTCGTGATGCCCGACCACGACGGCGATGCGATCGTGAAAGCGACCGACCTCGAGATGCTCGTCGACACGGGAAAGGGCCGCGAACGGACCCGATCTGAGCTCGAGACCCTGTTCGCGCGTGCCGGCCTGCAGGTCCGGCGCGTCACCCGGATCGCGCTCACGCACGTGTTCGAGCTCGAACCCGCGGCCCCCTAGGAGCTCGCGCCATACACGGGGTCGGGAACGGGGCCTTCGGCCATGAGCTCGCGCACCACGGGGCCGAGCTCGGATGGTTCCCACCGGTCGCCCTTGTCGCGACGGGGGCCGTGGTGCCAGCCGTCGGCGATGCTCACGACTCCACCCTCGACCTCGAACACACGGCCGGTGACGTCGGCCGAGTCGGCACTGCCGAGCCACACCACGAGCGGCGACACGTTGGCCGGATCCATCGCATCGAACCCACCCTCGGGCACGGCCATCATCTCGGTGAACACACCCTCGGTCATGCGAGTGCGCGCCGAAGGGGCGATCGCGTTCGCGGTGACGCCGTAGCGCCCCAGCTCGGCCGCTTGCACGAGGGTGAGCGCGGCGATCCCGGCCTTCGCGGCCGAGTAGGCGGCCTGGCCGACGCTTCCGAGGAGTCCGGCCCCGCTGCTGGTGTTCACGATCCGAGCGTCGACCGCCTCCCCCGCCTTCGCCTGGTCGCGCCAGTGCGCCGCGGCATGGCGACTCGTCGCGAAGTGACCCTTGAGATGCACCCGCACCACCGCGTCCCACTCGTCCTCATCGGCGTTCGCGAACATACGGTCGCGGAC
>JANOWV010000053.1:0-1804 GCA_031418075.1 Actinomycetes bacterium | reverse complement strand
CGCACCTGCTCGAGGGCAAGAGCCTCGACAAGGCGATGAAGGACGGGTACGCGTTCTCCGGCGGTCCGTGGAAGATGGACGGAGGGAAGAAGGGCTGGAAGAAGGGAAAGAGCATCACGCTCGTCCCGAACGACGCCTACTGGGGCACCAAGCCATCGATCTCCAAGGTGACGTTCCAGTTCATCACCGACTCGGCGGCCGAGACCCAGGCAGTGAAGACGGGTCAGGTGTCCGCGGGGTATCCGCAGCCCCAGGAAGGCATCCTCGACGAGTTCGACGAGAACACCGACCTCCAGTACGAGGTGAGCTTCGGGAACGTCTACGAGGGGTTCTGGCTGAACGCGTCGAAGTTCCCGCTCGACAGCCAGGCGGTTCGCCAGTCGTTGATGGCGGCGACCGACCGCTCGGCGATCGTCGACGGCATCGTCAAGCCCGCCGTGCGCGAAGGCAAGGTTCTGCAGAGCTTCGTGATGCCGATCTTCCCCGAGTACTTCACGCCGGCGTTCGCCGACGCGGGGTACGGGGAGACCGCCGACCTCGCGAAGGTCGACGAGCTCATGACCGGCGACGGATGGGCCAAGGGCAGCGACGGCATCTGGGCGAAGGGCGGCAAGAAGGCTGCACTCCAGATCCAGACCACTGCGGGGAACGAGGCCCGCGAGCTCACCGAGGAGCTCTGGCAGAGCCAGCTCCAGACCGCCGGATTCGACCTCCAGATCAAGAACCCGAGCGCCGACGTGCTGTTCGGTGTGAACGGTCCGAAGGGCAAGTTCCAGGTCGGTCTCTACGCTCAGGTCGGCACGCCCGACCCGGGCCTGTGCCTCGTGTTCTGCTCCCAGAACATCCCGACGAAGAAGAACGGGTTCGTGGGGCAGAACTGGACCCGCTCGGACGACCCGACGATCGATGAGACGTGGGGTGCGGTCGACGTCACACTCGACACGACCGCACGGGCTGCGGCGGCAAAGGCCGGCCAGGCTGCGCTTGCCGACTACCTGGTGTCGATCCCGCTGTACCAGAAGCCGAACGTCTTCGTCTGGGACTCGGCCAAGATCGGTGGTCCGCTCTCGGACAACCCGGTGCTCGGCCCGTTCTTCAACATGAACCTGTGGACGCTGAACGGCTGAGGCCGAACGACGCCCGCCGGCGACAGACGTGAACGAGGAGGACCCGGCCGCCCGCGGCCGGGTCCTCTGCGTCTCGTGACGGAGCGGGCGCCAATCGGGCGTTGCCGCTCCGACGAGGGCCGATGCTGAAGTACATCCTCCGCCGGGTGCTCTACTCGATCCCGGTCCTCGTCCTCGCGTCGATGCTCATCTTCGTGCTGGTACGCGAGTTCGGGACCGACCCGGCGCGAGCCCGGTGTGGCGTCAGCCGCGACAAGGGCTGCATCCCCCGTGTCGAGAAGCAGCTCGGGCTCGACAAGGCGCTGCCCGTCCAGTACGTGGACTACATGTCCGATTTCGTGCAGGGGAAGTGGGGCGACAGCCAGCGGACCGGGCAGTCCGTCTCGGACTCGATCCGACGCGATCTGTGGAGCACCAGCCAGCTGGCGTTCTGGGCGGTGCTGATCTCCGGCGGTATCGCCGTCGCCGTCGGGGTCTACTCCGCGAGCCGTCCCTATTCGGCGGGCGACTACGCATTCACCGGACTGGCGTTCGCCGGGCTCGCGCTCCCAACCTTCTGGTTGGGGTTGCTGATGATCCAGTACCTCACCTACCAGCTCCAACAATGGACCGGGTCGGGGGATGTGATCTTCCGCTCGATCCCGTTCGCCGAAGGGGCTCAGAACCCCGTCGAGTAC
>JANOWV010000052.1:0-2654 GCA_031418075.1 Actinomycetes bacterium | reverse complement strand
CGGCGTCCGGGTCGGTGACCGCTACATCGACCCCATGCTGCTCTTCGGAGCTGTCGACCTCACCGCGATCGTGCACCTGCTCCCGGTCGGAGCAGGTGAGGTCGCACGCACGACCACGACCGCGGCTGAGCAACGGGCGATCGCCGAGCAGTTCATCGCCGACTGGAACGACGAAGGGTGTGCCGGAGCGCTCGGCGAGATCGGCTTTCTCGGGATCGGTGATGGAGTCAACGGGGCATGCGATGCGCTCGTGTCGGTCGCCGATGCGGGGCTCGACGGCATGCGCTGGGTCGGCGGCCAGGCCGCCGCGGTGGCCGATGCGATCGCCGACACGGTGGGCCAGGTCGTCGACCTGGTCGTCCAGACCGGTGCGACGATCGTCGAGGCGGCCGTTGCGGTGGCCGGTGCCGCGGCAGAGCTCGTCGCCGACGTCGTGGAAGCAGTGATCGAGCTCGGAGCGGCCGTGTACGAATCGTGGACCTCGTGCCCGCAGCCCGATGCGAAGCCCCACGGCGCCGGCTCCGGGAACCTGGCGCTGGTCGTCGCGGGCCTCGGCAGCTCCCGGCACAGACGCAAGAACGGAACGATCTCGCCGAGCATGCACGTCGATCGTGAGGTCCTCGGATACCGCGAGGGCGAGGTCGCGTACTTCTCCTACGACCGCAGCTCACCGACCTACGACGGCTCGGACACCTTCGGCGATCTCGATGCGCAGGCGCGTTCCCTGGGCGAACAGCTCCGTGCGCTCGCATCCGAGCATCCAGGACGTTCCATCGACCTCATCGGCCACTCGCAAGGAGGCGTCGTGATCGCGTTGTTCGTGAATGAGTACTACCGGGGGCACGAAGGTGAGTACCCCCCGATCCCCAACGTCGTCACGTTCGCGTCCCCACTCGAGGGGACGCCGACGGCGAGCTTGGCGTCTGCTGTCGACGACACCATCGGCGGCCGGTTCGCGCTCGATGTGGTCGAGAAGGTTCGCGCCGACCTACCGCTCGGGTCGAAGGCGATCGACCAGCTCGACGAGGGGTCGCCGACCGTCGAGGGCATCACGGATGCTTCGTTCGTCCACGGGCCGCGCTGGCTGTCGATCATGGCGTCCCACGATCCCGTGGTCCCGTCGACCAGCGGCGACATCGACGGAGGCAAGAAGGTCGTCGTCCAGGTCGGCACGCTGCCGTGGCCCGGCGACGACCACTCCGGGATCCTCCGTGACGACGACGCGCTGAGCGCGGCGCAGGCGCAGCTGGCGGGCGGGTCACCGTCGTTCTCGTGCGGGCCCTTCACGGATGTCGGTGCCGGGCTCTATTCGGACGTCGTCCGTCTCGGGGTCGATCTGATGAGGTCGCCGCTCGCGGGCCCGCAGATCGCGGCGGGACTGTGAGCGCCCGGGGCGCGTTCACCGCGGCCCTCGCGGTGTCATGCGGGCTGATGGTCTCTTGCGGAGCCGGTGAGACAGACAGTCCTGTTGCGGGGACGGGCTGGCGCGCCACGACGGACGAGCTCGGACTCGCGCAGGTGCGAGAGGCTCCCGACCAACCAACGGTCATCGGCGCCGACGGGAGCGGGGTCGTCGTGTTCGGGCGTCGTGGTGCCGCGATCGCGTTTGACGCGAGCGGCCGCGAGCAGTGGCGGATCGATCCCGGCGACGACGTCGGGAGTCGGGTTGACCCGATCGCCATGAGCGCTGACCTCATCGTGGTCCCGGTGCTCGATCTCTCCCGCGGGTCGGGAGTGCTCGCGCTCGAGCGATCGACCGGTCGAACGAGGTGGCAGGTACCCGTCCCCGATCCGGAGGCAGTCGCCGTCGGGTCGGCGGTCGATGGGTCCGATCTCGTGGCCGTCGTGGAGCGGTCGGGAACGGTGACGATCCTCCGAGCCGATGACGGCACCGTCGTGGTGCAGGTCGACCTCGGGTTCGGTCACCTCCTCGGCCAACCCCGCGTGTGGATCCGATCCGGGCGCGTCGTCGTCAGTTGGGCCCACGACAACGGTGCGGAGGTGCGGGCCCTCGACGGGGGCACGGGCGCGATCCAGTGGGCGTGGAGCGGTCCTGGTCTTGGTGCAGCTCCCGCAGTCGGTCGTGATCAGATCGTCGTCGTCGAGAACCTGGAGATCGATGGCCACTTCGGGCACGCTGTGGTCAGCAGCCTCGACCTCGCGTCGGGTGACGCGCAGTGGTCGACGCCGGTCGATGGAGCGTTTCTTCCCACGACCCCGGTTGCCCTCTCCGGTCGTGATGCCGTGGTCGTCGATCTCGACGGTCGCTTCACGGCGCTCGACGCGCGGACCGGGAAGGTCCGTTGGCAACGCGCCACCCGGATGACGCAGATCGAGGCGGCGCCGTTGCTGACCGATGCTGTCGCCGCGATGGCGACCTACGGGACCGGGCTCGTGGCACTGTCGGCGAAGACGGGCGACCGGATCCGCAACGAGGTCCCCGGTCCGGTCCAGACGACGGTGTCGATCGAAGACTCGGCTGCCGCCGATGGTGCGATCCTCCTGCTCGTCCGCCGCCCGGCCGGGGAAGGGGAGGTCTGGTGGCTCCGGCCATCGTGATCCCATGCGAAGGTCGGTCCGGGCCGCGATCCAGCGGTGGCCCCGGCCGGAGGAGCCCGAGGGGCTCCCCACTACACTGACTCCCGACTCGGAGG
>JANOWV010000051.1:0-15379 GCA_031418075.1 Actinomycetes bacterium | reverse complement strand
GGGCCGTCGGGTCACGCGGGCGAAGAACAAGGAGCTCTCCGGCTTCCCGGTCGGCCAGATCGTCGGCCGCATGAACACCGTCCAGCCGACGCGCGACGTGATCTTCGACATGGTCCAGGAGTGGATCGAGACCACGGAGCGCCTCGGATCGATGATCGCCGACGGCGCGGCTGGCGGGTGACCCGCACCGTCGACGCTGATTCGGCACTGGCACACGATCCGGTGCTCCTCGCGGTCCACGACTTCACGACGCTCGTCACTGCAAGCGCGCGCAGCGCCCGTCAGCACGAACGGATCCTCCGGGCCGCGAGTGTCTCGCTCACCCCCGCGGGTCTGCGAGCCTTGCGGGTGGTGGAACGGTTCGGGCCGATCACGGTGTCGGACGTCGCGCGGCGTCTCGACGTCGACCAGTCGACCGCGAGTCGTCAGATCCGACCACTCGAGGAGCAGGCGCTGGTCGAGCGCACCTCCGACGGCGACGACGGGCGCGTCTCGTGGCTCGGTCTCACCGACGCGGGGGAGCGGGTGCTCGGGCGGGTGCGCGACGTGTTTCTGAACGACTTCGCGGTGGCACTCGACGACTGGGCGCCCGAGGATCGTGATCGGCTCGGCCTGCTCCTCGAACGCTTCCGCGCCGATCTGCTCGCGGCCCGGGTCGACGAGACCGGATGGTCGACGCACAAGGCAGTGGGTTAGGGACCCGTCAAGCGGCCGGGGTGGTGCCATCGAGCGACATGACGGTGAGTCCCAGCTCGGCGATCAGGTCGAGGCTCACCGTTACCCGCCCGGTGAGCTCGGGCGGGCAGTCACAGAGCGCGATCGTCGCTTCGACCATCTCCTCCATCGACTCCGTGAGCTCGGGCGTGATCACGTCGCTCGCGACGGCTGCCGCGCCCTCGCTCATGACGGCCGCACGTGGCTCCACCGTGTTGACGCGCACTCCGGAGCCGGTGAGCTCGATCGCGAACCCGTTGGTGAGCCGGTTGAGCGCGGCCTTCGTCGATCCGTAGATCGCCATCGTCGCGATCCGCGCCGGCGTGTTCGCAGGGTCGGCCGCCGGCCGCGCGGTGGCGCTCGAGAGGTTCACGATCCACCCTTCACCGCTCGCGAGCATCGGGGGGAGAACCTGCTGCATGAGGTCGACCGGCGCGTGCACGTTGATCGAATAGGTGAGGAGCCGCCGCTTCAGCGGATAGTCGACCAGCGGCATGTACATCGCGGCCGCCGCGTTGTTCACCAGCACCTCGATGGGACCGCCGAGTCCGGCTTCCGCCTCGGGGACGATACGAGCGCGGTCTTCGGGATCAGACAGGTCGGCGACGATCACCGTCGGGGAGCTTCCGACGGCGTCGAGACGCTCGGCGACCTCCCGCAGGCTGCCGGGGAGCGTCGGATGCTGATCGAGGGTGCGGGCCGTGATCGCGACCGATGCGCCTTCTGCGGCGAGTCGGAGTGCCACCGCCGCGCCGATGCCCCGGCTCGACCCGGTCACGAGGGTGCGACGTCCGGCGAAGCGCCCGGTCATCGTTGCGAACCGGTCATCGTGCCGCCAGGAACGCATCGGCGGTCGCGCAGACGTAGTCGACGTCGTCGTCGTCCATGGCGTGGTTCGACGGCAGCACCAATCCCTGCTCCATCACCCGATCCGCGTTGGGGAGTCCGCCGGCTCCGACGCGGTGCGTCATGTCCTTGAACCCGGGTTGGCGGAGCGCGTTGCCGGTCCACACCATGCGGGTGTCGACCCCGTTGCCTTCCATGTGCTGTTGGAACTCCGCCCGGCGAACGCCCGACTCGGGGCGAAGCAGCAGCGGGAAGAGGTGCCATGCCGTGTTCAGGCCCTCGAGCGCACGGGGGAGCGTGAAGACCTCGGGATGCGTCGCGAAGTGGGCCCGCAGGCGGTCGTAGTTGCGCTGGCGTCGGGCGAGGTTGGTGGGAAGCTTGCGGAGCTGCACGAGCCCGAACGCCGCGCTCACCTCCGAAGGCTCGAAATTCCAGCCGACCTCGTCGAAGATGAAGAGGTTGTCGTACTCGAGGCCGTCGACGTCGGAGAAGAACCGAGTGTCGACCCCGCGACGCGACCCGAACAGCTGCGGCTCGGACCGCCGTCCCCAACGGCGGAGGAGCAGGCATCGATCGAGGAGGTCGTCGTCGTCGAGCAACACCATCCCCCCGGTGCCCATCGCCGTGATGATGTGTGAGAGCGCGAAGCTCGTGACGCTGATGTCGGAGCGAGTCCCCGTCGGCGTGCCGCGGAGTGTCGAACCGAGGGAGTCACACGAGTCCTCCACCACGGCGAGACCGTGGGCATCGGCGACCTTCCGGATGACGTCCCAGTCCGGGGCGTTCCCGATGAGGTTGGGCGCGAGGATCGCCTTGGTGCGCGGACCGATCGCGGCTTCGATCTGCTCCACGTCGACGTTGAACGTGTCGGCCTCGACATCGACGAACACGGGAACGAGCCCCGACCGGACCATGGGCGCGAGGTCGGTCGAGAACGTGACGGGTGAGGTGATGATCTCGTCACCCGGTTCGAGCGCGAGGAGCTCGACCGCGAGATACAGGGCCGAAGAGCCCGAGTTGCACATCACCCCCCGACGCTTCCCGAACAGCTCGGCCACCTGGGCCTCGAACGCGCGCACGTTGCGGCCGATCCGGAGGGCCGTCGCTCCACCGCGCAGCACTTCGACGACCGCCTCGATCTCTTCCTCGTCGTGCACGCTTCCGGCGTACTCGATGCGCCGGGCGGGCTTCGTTGGGGCGGGGTCGGTCACGTCGGACACCGTAGGTCGGACAGACTGGGTCCCGTGGAAGAGACCGCCGACGACCTCGTCGAGCTCCAGGGGTTGCTCGACCGCAGCCACGCGGCCGCCGGCGAGCACCTGCGCAGCATCATCACCCACGAGCGGCGCTTGACCGCCCCCGAAGTTGCTGCCGCGCTGCCCGGGATGTGCCTGCTCGCCCTGGCAACGGCCACACAGCGGGGCGAGCCGCGGGTTGGGCCGGTCGATGCGTTCTTCTACCGCGGCCGGTTCTGGTTCGGGTCGTCGCCCACCTCGGCGCGGTTCCGCCACCTCCGCACCCGCCCCGCCGTGAGCGCTACGCACGTGCCCGACGAGTCGCTCGCGGTGACTGTCCACGGTCGGGCAGGCATCATCGACATCGGTGCACCCGAACATGCTGCGTTGCGCGCCATCTGCCTCGCCCAGTACGGGCCCGAGTGGAACGACTGGGGCGCGGGCGCGCAGTACGCACGGATCGATGCCCACGCGATGTTCACGTTTCGGATGGTCGAGGGAGACGCATGAAGTTCGCCGGGCTGCCCTACGCGCCGTACGACGACCTCCTCGGTCGGCCGCACATCGTGGTCGACGGATCCGCGCAAGACGGTACGGTGCTCACGCTCTCGCACTGGCCGAACAGCGCGACACCCGATGACCTGCTCGCCGATACTTCAGCCGAGATCGTGCTCCGCGCGCTCGGGGATCCGTCCCGCTTCGGGGCCGCCGAGGCGGTCACCAACAACCATCCGGATCAGGACGGCCTCATGGGCATCTGGGCGGTCGTCGATCCCGCCGCTGCGATCGCCCGAGCGGACCAAGTGATCGGTGTGGCGACGAGCGGCGACTTCGCCGTGGTGCGCGACGACGCGAGCCGCCGGGCCGAAGCCGCGATCACCGCGCTGATGGGCGCGGCGATGGACGCGGGGGAGGATCCGTACGCCGCGGTGCTACCCCAGGTGCTCGACGTGCTCGACCACACGGACCGCTACGAAGCGCTGTGGCGCGGAGCCGAGGAGGCATGGGACGCGGGGAACGCTGCCCTGGCCGATGGCACGGTCACGATCGTCGAGGATCTTGCACTCGATCTCGCGGTGGTGACGGTGGTGCCCACGGCACCGATCCCCGCGGGCCCCGTGCTGTGCACCGCGACACCGATGGTGCGGATGTTCGTCGACCACGGTGACGCGTGCGAGTACCACGACCGTTACGAGACCTGGGTGAAGTACGTCTCGCGCCGGGTGCCGGCACGCGTCGACCTCGGGCCGCTGGCCGCGGCGCTGACTGCCGACGACCCCGGCGGCGCCCGCTGGTCCTACGACGGGGTCGAGGGACTCGGGCCGGCGTTCCACGTGGTGGCGGGCACGTCCGGGCTCGAACCCGCCGAAGTGCTCCGGCGCCTGCGCGAAGCGCTCGTGGCCGGGCCGCCGGCCTGGGACCCGTACGCGCCCACGCGCCCCCGGTCAACGGTCCTGTGACGGGCGTCCAGTTGCGGGTGCCCGGTGAATGAATCGGGTCCCCCGAGCGAGCTGGAGCAGAATCGGATCACGCGCCTCCTCGTGCTGGCAGTGCTGTGCGTCGTGCTGCTCGCAGTCCTCTACATCGTTGCGGTGCACACGTCGCTAGGGCAGCGAATCGACGATGCGGCGGTCGACGGTCGGACACTGCGTCCCTCCGTCCTCCACGCGACCGACCGAGTCCTGAACACCATCAGCGTGGCATCGCTGGCGCTCGGCGGGATCGCGATCATGCTCGTCGCCCTGATGCGCGACCGTCCCCATCTCGCGCTCGCCGCCGCGGTGGTCATCGGCGGCGCGAACGTCACGACCCAGATCCTGAAGACCGGCATCCTCGGCCGTCCCGACCTCGTCGGTCCGCGCGACCCGCTCGGCATCCTGAACACGTTCCCCAGTGGGCACTCGACAGTCGCGATGTCGCTCGCGGTGGCGTTCGTCCTCGTTGTCCCGAGGGGCGCACGATCGATCGCCGCGTGTGGCGGTTTCGTCTACGCCACGCTCGTGGGGGCCGGCACGGTCACCGCAGGCTGGCATCGGCCGAGCGACGCGATCGGGGCGTACCTCATCGTCATGGCGTGGGCTGCGATCTCGGTCGCGGTGCTGATCGACCATGAAGGCGCGGATCCCGACCCCGACCGGGTGCCGTGGCTCGCGGCGCGGGCACCGGCGCTCTCGCCGTTCCTGGTGGGCACGGGGGTCGGCGCGCTCGGTGGCGCCCTGGTGGGCGTCGCGGTGACGCTCGTCGCGACGCGCGAGCACGAGCTGCAGGCCGTGCGACTGAGCGCGGCCTACGCAGCATCGATCGTGACGATCGTCGCCTGCGCCGTCGTATTGATGGCGGTGCTGCTGTCGATCCTCCGGGGGGTCGTGCTGGACCCGCGCGGGCGGGTCAGTGCAGCAGCACCCCGAGGAACAGCGCCGTCAGCGCGCTGACTGCAGTGAGAGCACCGAACACCGCGAGGCCCAGCTTCGTGCGGGCGATCGAGTGGAGGAACGCGGTGACGCCGGAGATGGCGACCACCGTCACCTTGACCATCACGGTCCGTCCGTAGCTGCTCGAGAAGTCGGGGTCGATGGCGAGGATGTTCCAGATGCCGGTGACGACAAGGACGCCGTAGGCCGGCCACGCGATGCGGTTGAAGCGGCGGGCCACGGTGCGAGGTGCATCGGGTCCCAGTGCGCGGAGCCCGGGGACGAGCCCCGCAAGCGTGAGCTGACCACCGACCCAGACGGTTGCCGCGGTGACGTGGAGGAAGATCCGGACTGTCGCCCAGGTGATCGGGAGCACATCGGAGACGGTAGTGCTCCGGTAGGGTCGCACGAATGGACGGTGACGTGGCCCCCGAGCGCGTGTTGGTCATCACCGCGCACCCCGACGACGTCGACTTCGGTGCCGCGGGCAGCGTGGCTACCTGGACCGATGCCGGGATCGACGTCACCTACTGCATGGTCACCGACGGCGACGCTGGCGGCTCCGACCGCTCCGTGCCCCGGCACGTGATGGCTGAGACGCGGCGCGCCGAGCAGGCGGCGGCGGCCAAGACGGTCGGAGTGTCCGACCTCGTGTTCCTGGGCCACCCCGACGGGCGGGTCGAGGCGACCCTCGAGCTCCGGCGCGACCTCTCGCGCGTGATCCGCCAGGTTCGGCCCGACCGGGTCGTCACGCAGTCACCGCAGCGCAATTTCCAGCGTATCTACGCCAGCCATCCCGACCACCTCGCGGCAGGGGAGGCGGCGCTCTGTGCGGTGTACCCCGACGCGCGCAACCCGTTCGCGCACGTCGAGCTGCTCCAGGACGAGGGGCTCGAGCCGTGGTCGGTGCCCGAGGTCTGGTTGATGGCCGATCCGAGTCCCGACCGCTTCGTCGACATCACCGAGGTGGTCGACCGCAAGCTCGACGCGTTGCGCAGCCATGTGAGCCAGCATCCCGACCCCAGCGCCCTCGACGGACTGATCCGCGGGTGGAACGGCACGATCGCCGAGCTCGCGGGGTTCCCCGAGGGGCGCCTCGCCGAGGGCTACCTCCGCGTCGACACGGCCTGAACGTCGAGTTCTGGCGTCAGGAGACCCGCGTGAGCGACGGCTGCTGACGCCAGAACGATGTGGTCAGGCGATGACGCTGCGGATGACCTCGCCGGCCTGCATGGCGCGGAAGCCCTCGTTGATCTCATCGAGGGTGATGGTGCGGGTCACCATGTCGCCGACGTCGAGGCGTCCCGTCTCGATGAGCCCGATGAGGCGGGGGAAGTCCCGACGCACCTGGGCCGAGCCGTACACGCAGCCGAGGAGACGCTTCTCCTGGAGCACCAGCGGGAACGTCGGGATCGACACCGACTGATCGGAGCGGGGCACACCCACCGCGACCGTCGTGCCGCCGGCCCGAGTCGCCATGAACGCCTGGGTGAGGAGGTCGGTGTTGCCGATCACCTCGAACACATAGTCGGCGCCGCGGCCGCCGGTGAGGCCCATCACCTGGCCGGTCATGTCGCCGTCGGCCGGGTCGATCACGTCGGTCGCACCGAGCTTCAGCGCGGTGTCGCGCTTGAGCGCGACGGTGTCGACGGCCACGATGCGAGCTGCACCGGCGATGCGAGCGCCCTGGATCACCGCTTGGCCTACGCCACCGCAGCCGATCACGACGACGAACGATCCCGGCTTCACCCGTGCGGTGTTGAGCGCCGCGCCGACGCCCGTGGTCACGCCGCAACCGATGAGCGCGAGCTGATCGTCGGGGAGGTCGGTCTCGACCTTCACCACCGACATCTCGTCGACGATCATCTGCTCGGCGAAGGTGCCGAGGCCCGTCATCGAGGGGAGCATCGTGCCGTCGGCGCGGGTCGCCCGCGGGTTCATCATCACGGTGTAGGTGTTCTCGCAGAGGTTCGACTGGTCGTTCAGGCAGAACCAGCAGATCCCGCATGCCGGGATGAACGAGCCGATGACCCGGTCACCGACCTTTACCCGGGAGACCTCGGGGCCGACGTGCTCGACGACGCCTGCGCCCTCGTGGCCGAGGATGGCCGGAGGCGGCATCGGGAGTGAACCGTTCATCACCGACAGGTCGGAGTGGCACAGGCCGCTCGCGGTGATCCGCACGACCACGTCGCGGGGGCCGGGCTCGGTGGGCGTGACGTCCTCGACGGAAAGAGGGCCGTTCAGCTCGGTGAAGACGGCGGCGCGCATGTTGGGTCCTTTGCGGGAGACGATGGGAGTGGACGTTCGAGAGTCCGGGGAGGACGCTACCGCGGGCGGGTCGTCAGTGACGAGGGCGCCAGGGGTGGATGGCGAGCCCTGGCGTGGGCAAGCCCTCCCAGGCCACGAGTGTGCCGGGAACCCCGTCGGTCGCGAAGAGCGTGCGTCCGTCGAGGCCACCGAAGCAGCAGTTGGTGGTGATGCCGGGGCCCGACAGGGCGAGGAACTCGACCTCGGTGCCGTCGGGTTCGAACACCCGGACCCCGTGGTCGGCGGTGGAGGCGACGTAGATCCGGCCGTCGACGTCGAGGCAGATCCCGTCGCCGGCCGACGCCCCGACCCGCTTCGTGATCCACTCCCGCTCGCCGGTGCCGTCGGGCGCCATCCGGACGAGCCCCTGGGCTTCGACGACGACGAGCGCGCCACCGGGCTCCAGGGCGATGCCGTTGCAGTACTGGAAGCCGTCGGCGACGACGTGGATGGCGCCGTCGGGATCGAGACGGTGGACGGTTCCGACCGGGTCGGCGGGTGGCGGGAAGTGTGGAGGATCGGTGAACCACACGGTCCCGCCCTCGCTGACGACGAGGTCGTTCGGGGCGAGGAAACCGTCGTCGGCGACGTACTCGGCCGAGCCGTCGGGATACACCCGCTGGAGGCCAGGGGTCACGGGTCGGTACAGCGGTGGGGGATTGAAGAGGCCGGGAGCGCGGGCCCCGAAGTCGATCCCGCCGTTCTGCGTCACGAGGAACCCGCCGTCGATGACGGGCCACGCCGCGTTGGCGCCACCGCCGAGGTCGGCGATCCGCTCGACCGTCCCGGTCGCGAGGTCGACGCGGTCGAGGGCGCCGTCGGCGACGGAGGTGCACACGATCGCGCCCGCATCGACGGAGCCGCGCGGTGGTGGGCACCACACCGGTCCCTCGGGGAAGTGGAGTCCGGTTGCGATGATCTCGCCGTCAGGCACGGGCGACGGTCGACGTGTGCGTCACACGTCGTAACCCGGGCGCCCGGCGGACTCCCATTGCTGGTAGAAGTCGAAGAACGCCTGGCCGAAGGGATCCTCGCCTCGCACCGGCATCGAGCCGCGGTGGATGGTCCAGTCCTCGGGGGCGAGCTCCATCGCCCGGGCGAGTGCCTGCTCGGCGGCGACGCGTGCGTCCATGCGCAACAGATGCATGGCGAGTCGTCGTTCGGCCCGTGCCACCTGGAGCTGTGCGCTCGGCGGCGTGAGGCGGGCGCGGAGGTCGTCGGCGCTCAACGGGGCAACGCCGTCGCGCACCCAGGCGCGCAGGGCGTCGTGGTGCACGGAGGAGTCGAGCTGGGTGAAGTCCTTGAATCGATCGTCGGCCGGCGCGATGGAGGGCGGCCGAACGACGGAGCCCTCCTCGTCGATCCATACGGTCGTGGGAACGTTGACGATCCCATAACGCTCGGCCACGACGTGGTCGCGGTCCACGAGGACGGGGTACGTCAGCGGGGTGGTCGGTTCGTCGACCGACCATTGGCGTATCGCGTCGACGTCCTCGTCGAGGGCGATGGCGAGGATGACGAGCTCGTCACCGAGCTCGGTGTGCAGCTCCTGCCAGACCGGCAGGTCCCAGCGGCAGCCTCACCAGGAGGACCAGGCGAGCAGCATTCGCTTGCGGCCCGCGAAGTCGTCGAGGGAGACGTCGTTGCCGAAGATGTCGGGGAGCGTGAAGGCCGGTGCGCGGTGGTCGAGGAGGTTCGGGTCGACCGCCTCGCTCGACTCGCCCAGCACGGCGAGCGCAGGGTCGACGGACATCGCGTAGGGGCGCCGGAGGGTGTCGGCGACAGCCCGGAGCGAGATCCCGCCGTCGACGTGCAACGCGTCGGCATCCTCGAGCTGGACGCAGATGTTGCCGCGGCACAAGCCTTCGGGTTGGAGCGTCCAGCCCACCGCCGGCTCGAGCATGGCGGGGTCGAGGACCACGGTGTCGGGACGGGTATCGCCGAGGACCTCGACGACGCGGTCGCCGTCCACGACGGTCACGGTCCCAGGAGCCACGGTGCGAACGCTACTCCCTCCGTCGATTGCCGCGTTGCGCACCGCGTCGGGCAGGGCGACAGCGCGGGACCGAGCGTGCGGGGGCTGTCGCGACACCGCGACGCACTAGGTTCGCCGACGATGCAGGCCTGGCGTGTCCACGAGCTCGGAGAGCCGACCGACGTGATGGTGCTCGACGACGTCGACCCGCCGGAGCCGGGATCGGGGGAGGTGCTGCTCCATGTCGCGGCCGCGTCCCTCAACTTCCCCGACGTGCTCATGTGCCGCGGGCAGTACCAGGACAAGCCGGCGTTGCCCTTCGTGCCGGGCGGCGAGGTGTCCGGGACGATCATCGGGCTCGGCGAAGGTGTCGATGGCCTCGAGGTGGGTCAGCGTGTCCTTGCGGTCACGCGGACCGGCGGGCTCTGCGAGCAGACCGTTGCCCAACAGGCCACCGTCTACCCGATCCCCGACACGATCGACTTCGCGGCAGCCGCCGCGCTGCACATCGTGTACCAGACGAGCCATCTCGCGCTGCACCACCGAGCCCAGCTACAGGCTGGTGAGACGTTGCTGGTCCACGCCGGCGCCGGTGGGGTCGGATCGGCAGCGATCCAGCTCGGGATCGCGGCCGGAGCGCGGGTGCTCGCGACGGCCGGGGGTGCCGCCAAGGTGCAGACATGTCGCGACCTCGGCGCCGACGTGGCGATCAACTACCGCGCCGAGGATTTCGTCGCCATCGTCAAGGAGGCGACCGACGGTCGGGGCGCCGATGTGATCTACGACCCGGTCGGTGGCGATGTGTTCGACCAGTCCTTGCGTTGCATCGCGTGGGAGGGTCGCTTGCTCGTGATCGGCTTCGCGAGCGGGCGCATCCCGGAGCTCCCGGCGAACCGGGCGCTGCTCAAGAACTGCTCGATCGTCGGCGTCTACTGGGGGATGTACAACCTCCACGATCCGGGGTTGCTGCGACGCACCCACGACGAGCTCATCGAGCTGCACGCGGCCGGGAAGATCGCGCCACTCGTCACGGAACGGGTCGCGCTCGCCGACGCCCGGGATGCCCTCCAGCGTCTTGCCGACCGCCAGACGGTTGGCAAGGTCGTCATCTCCCTCGACGCCTGACCGTGGCCCCCTTGAACCCCGCGACCCCTCAGGTCGATGTCCGACTGCTCCTCGTCCGTCATGGGCAGTCCACCTGGAACGCCGAGGGCCGCTGGCAGGGATCGGCCGACCCGCCGCTCTCGGCCCTGGGGGAGCACCAGGCGGTGGCTGCGGGTGAGGAGATCGTGCATCTCGGGGTGCAGCGGATCGTGACGTCGGACCTCGAGCGAGCCCGCCGCACCGGCGAGCTGCTCGGCCCGGACGCGATGCCGATCGAGACCGATGCCGCGCTCCGAGAACGCCACGCGGGGGAGTGGGAGGGACTCACGCGTGACCAGATCGAGGCGGGCTACCCCGGGTTCCTCGCCGCGCACCGAAGCCCACCCGGCTTCGAGGACGACGAGTCGTTGCTGGGACGGGTGCTCCCCGCGGTCGATGCGTTGCTCGGTGATCCGTCCATACGGGTCACGCTGGTCGTGACGCACGGTGGCGTCATCCGCACGCTCGAGCGGCACCTCGGGGCCCCTGAGGCGGGGGTCCCCAACCTCGGTGGACGGTGGCTGCGACGGACGGAGACGGACGAGCTCGTCCTCGGTGAGCGCGCCGTGCTCATCGACCCGGACGTCGTCGCACTCACGGTGCCCGATCAGATCTGAGTACCCCGAACCTTCGATCGGGCGTCCCTGGCCCCGCCAGCGGCGAGTGCGCAACCCATCGAGAGGGTCGGCGAGGCTCGGTCGGGACAGCCGTACGCGTCTTGTACGATGGTCGGTCCCCCACGCAGCATCGGAGCCGCGCGTTGTCCGTCCGGGATCCCGAGATCGAAGCCGAGCAGGCCTACGTCGACGCGGCGTATGGCCAGCTCGACGTGATGCGCGCCGCCGCCCGGCGGATCGCGGCCGGGTACTCCGAGGTCGGCCGCGGGGGCACCCATCAGGCCCGGCTGGAACGGGACGTCGCCGAGGACGCCACTCGCCGCCGGCTCGCTGCCCTCGACGTCGGCGACCTACCGCTCTGCTTCGGCCGTCTCGACCGCACCGATGACGCCACCCACTACGTCGGCCGAATCTCGGTCACCGGCCCGGAGTCCACGCCCCTGGTGGTCGACTGGCGGGCCCCGGTCGCCGAACCGTTCTATCGAGCCACGGCCGTCGAGCCGATGGATGTCGTCCGCCGGCGTCACTTCCTGACCCGCCCGAACGAGGGGCGCGTCATCGTCGCCCTCGACGATGAGGTGTTCGACGCCGACCGTGCGGACGCGGCCGGCCTCTCGGTCATGGGAGAAGGTGCGCTCCTGTCGGCCCTGGAACGCGCTCGCACGGGGCGGATGGGCGACATCGTGGCCACGATTCAGGCCGAGCAGGACGAGGCCATTCGGGCGCCTCTCCCCGGGATGCTCATCGTCACGGGCGGCGCCGGCACCGGCAAGACGGCCGTCGCGCTGCATCGCGCCGCGTACCTCCTCTACACGTACCGCAGCCGACTCGGCTCGCAGGGCGTGCTGCTCGTCGGTCCCAACTCGATCTTCCTGCGCTACATCGACCAGGTGCTCCCGTCGCTCGGCGAGAACGAGGTGCGTCTCGCGACCCCGGCGAGCCTCAGACCGCAGTACCGCGTCGGTGCCGCCGACACACCCGCGGCCGCGCGGGTCAAGGGCGATCTCCGCATGGTCAACGTCATCGCGAACGCGCTGCGCGACCGTGAGCACCGGCTCCCGCGTGATGCGGTCATGGTCCTCGACGACACCGTGCTCCGGCTCAGCCGCGGGGCCACGGCTCGCATCATCGAACGCGTCAGCGCCCAACGTGGGCTCCACAACGAGAAGCGGCCGCGGGTCGTTCGCGCGGTCGTCGAGCATCTGCGGTTCCAGTACCGGAACGCGCTCGGCGCGACCGCGCCCGAAGACCGCGACTGGGATCGTGAGCTCGACACGCGCATTCGACGCCTCCCGGAGGTGCGGGCGGCACTCGAACGCATGTGGCCCGTGCTCTCGGGCGCCGATCTCGTCCACGACCTGTGCTCGTTCCACGGGCTCGTCCGCTCGGCGTCCCGCAACCTCCTCACCGACGAGGAGCAGCAGAGCCTCGTCCGCCCCCGCGCTGCGAGTCTGCGAGAGGTTCCCTGGACCGAAGCCGACATCGGCCTGATCGACGAGGCCGACACGCTGCTCGGACCGACCGATGCCGCGAAGCCGCGTCGTCGGCGCTCCCGACGAGCGTTCTCCGACGAGACTGCCGACCGCGTCGTCGCCAACCTGGGCGTTGGTGGGTTCATGACGGCAGGTGACATCGCCCGTCGCTACGCGGGTGACGCCGGGAGCAATGGGGGACCCATCGAACCGGGCACGTACGGACACGTCCTCGTCGACGAGGCGCAGGACCTGTCGCCCATGCAGTGGCGGATGCTGTCGCGGCGCTGCCCGTCAGGGTCGATGACGGTGGTGGGCGACTTCGGCCAGGCCAGCAAGGTCGGGTCCGCGCGCGGCTGGGACGATGTGGCGCGGATCGTCGATGCGCCGCAACAAGCGCGGATGGTGAACCTCAGCGTCAACTACCGGACGCCCGCCGAGATCATGGAAGTCGCCCACCGGGTGCTGGCCGCCGCCGCGCCCGGGATCGAGCCCACGCGCGCGGTGCGCCACACCGGCGTCCACCCTCGCTTCGAGGCCGTGCCCGCCGATCTGCTCGTGGATCGCGTTGCCGCCGCCGCGCGCGAAGCGGCTGCTGCCGAGGGCACGAGCGCCGTGATCGCCCCGCACGAGCTCCACTCGGCGATCGTCGACGCACTGGTCGACGTCGGCGCGGTTGCGGGGAATCCCGACGCACTCGACGCTCCCATCGCCGTCCTGGGCGCATCGGAAGCCAAGGGGCTCGAGTTCGACAGCGTGGTCGTGGTGGAGCCTGCCGATCTCGTCGCGTCCGACACCTTCGGCCTTCGCCTGCTGTACGTCGTGCTCACCCGTGCGACGAAGCTTCTGGTGATCGTGCACTCGGAGCCGCTGCCCGAGTCGCTCGCCGTGTCGAGCGTCGTAGGCTCGTCGACATGACCAGCACCACCGCCTCGTCGCCCGAGGCCGACCTCACTGCAGCCGACGTCGCCTGGGACCTCGAACCCCTTGTCGGCGGTCGTGGCGCCGCAGGCGTCGACGCGCTCCTCGACGAAGCCGCCACCCGCGTCGATGCGTTGGGCGCGTCCTCACGTGGTTGGATCGAGGAGCTCGACGCGGGCGCGCTCGCGGTGCTCATGCACGAGGTGGGCGCGATCAGCGAGCTCTTCGGTCGGGCGGGTTCCTATGCCGGGCTGTGGTTCTCGGTCGACACTGCCGACGCCCAGCGCGGCGCATTGCTCGCCCGTACGGAAGAGCGCGCGACGACCATCGCCAACGAGCTCCTCTTCGTCGAGCTCGAGTGGGCTGCGCTCGACGACGACCATGTGGCCTCGATCCTGGCCGACGACCGCCTCGAGTTCTGCCGGCACTACCTGGCCTCGGCCCGCCGCTACCGGTCGCACCTGCTCTCCGAGCCCGAGGAGCGGATCCTCTCTGAGAAGGCCGTCACCGGGAGCAGCGCCTGGGCCCGGCTGTTCAGCGAGCTCACCTCCACTATCGACGTCACAGTCGACAGCGAGACGGTGAGCCTGGAAGAGGGACTCTCGCGGCTCCAGTCGCCCGACCGGGACGTACGCCGCACAGCCGCTGAGGCAGTCACCGAGGCACTCGCTCCCGGGCTGCGCACCCGCGCGTACGTGTTCAACACCTTGTTGGCCGACAAGTCGAGCGACGACCGCCTTCGCAAGTATGACGGATGGCTCGCCAGCCGCAACCTTGCCAATGAGGCGAGTGACGAGTCCGTGCAGGCACTCGTCGACGCAGTGGTGGCCCGGTACGACATCCCGCAGCGCTGGTACCGGCTGAAGGCGTCGCTGCTCGGGGTCGACCGGATCGCCGACTACGACCGCATGGCGTCGGTGGCCGACGTCGAGGAGGCGTTCTCGTGGTCCGATGCGAGCGCGCTCGTACTCGATGCGTACGGGTCCTTCTCGCCGGAGCTCGCCGACATCGCGCGACGTTTCATCGACGAAGGTTGGATCGACGCACCGATGCGCCCGGGGAAGCGGCCCGGCGCGTTCTGCGCGTACACCGTTCCTTCCCTGCACCCGTACGTCCTGCTCAACTGGACGTCCCGGCGGCGCGACGTGCTGACGCTCGCCCACGAGCTCGGTCACGGCATGCACGCGTACCTCGCTCGCGACCAGGGCGTCTTCCACCAGTCCACCCCGCTCACGCTGGCCGAGACGGCATCGGTCTTCGGCGAGACGGTCACGTTCGGCCGCCTGCTCGAGGCGACGACCGGCCCCGCTGCCCGCCTCGCGCTCTTGGCGGAGAGTCTGGAGGGGCAGATCGCGACCGTCTTTCGGCAGATCGCCATGAACCGGTTCGAGGACGCCGTGCACACCGATCGACGTGAGCAGGGCGAGCTCTCGGTCGACCGGTTCGGCGAGCTGTGGGTCGAGTCGCAGGAGGCGATGCTCGGTGACGCTGTCGAGCTCACCGAGGGCTACCGCACCTGGTGGTCGTATATCCCGCACTTCATCGCAACGCCTGGCTACGTCTACGCGTACGCGTACGGGCAGCTGCTCGCGCTCTCGGTGTACCGCCGCTACGAGGAGCAGGGCGCCGACTTCGTCCCGTCGTACCTCGAGCTGTTGTCTCGTGGCGGCTCGGCATCTCCCGAGGAGCTCGGGGCGGTCGTGGGTGTCGATCTCGGTGACCCCGGGTTCTGGAC
>JANOWV010000050.1:0-1852 GCA_031418075.1 Actinomycetes bacterium | reverse complement strand
GCCGTCAACGTCGTCTTCCCATGGTCAATATGACCAATCGTCCCAATATTCAAATGCGGCTTCGTCCGCTCGAACTTCGCCTTCGCCATGGGAGTTCCTGTTCCTTTCGGGGTGCGCTGATCGTTGCTGGTGCTGATGGGGCCTCGGGTTTGTGCGACTACTCGCCGCGGACCCGGGCGGTGATCTCTTCGGCAATCGACTTCGGTACCTCTTGGTACGAGTCGAACTGCATCGTGTAGGTCGCGCGCCCTTGGGTGCGCGAACGGAGGTCGGTAGCGTAGCCGAACATCTCGGAAAGCGGGACTTGGGCGCCGACGACGTGCGACGTTCCCCGCTGCTCCATGCCTTCGACCTTGCCGCGACGTGAGTTCAGGTCGCCGATGACGTCGCCCATGTAGTCCTCGGGCGTCACGACCTCGACTTCCATGATCGGCTCGAGCAGGACCGGCTTCGCCTTGCGCGCCGCGTCCTTGAACGCCATCGAGCCGGCGATCTTGAACGCCATCTCGCTGGAGTCGACGTCGTGCGACGACCCACCGGTGAGGATGGCTCGCATGTCCACGAGGGCGTAGCCGGCGATGACGCCGCCTTCCATCGCCTCCTGGATGCCGGCGTCGACGGCCGAGATGTACTCCCGGGGGACGTCGCCGCCCTTCACCTTGTCGACGAACTCGTAGCCACCGCCGGGGCCGGTCGGCTCCAGGCTGATGATCACGTGCCCGTACTGGCCGCGACCACCGGTCTGGCGGATGTAACGCTGCTCGACGTCTACGACGGCTTCGGTGATGGTCTCGCGGTATGCCACCTGTGGCTTCCCGACGTTCGCGTCGACCGCGAACTCCCGCATCATCCGATCGACGAGCACATCGAGATGCAGCTCGCCCATCCCGGAGATGATCGTCTGGCCGGTCTCGTCGTCGGTGCGAACCTGGAACGTCGGGTCCTCTTCGGAGAGTGCCCCGAGCGCCTTCCCGAGCTTGTCCTGGTCGATCTTGGTCTTGGGCTCGATCGCGACCGAGATGACGGGCTCGGGGAAGATCATCCGCTCCAGCACGATCGGGTGCGCCGGGTCGCAGAGCGTGTCGCCGGTGGTGGTGTTCTTGAGGCCGACCGCGGCGACGATGTCGCCCGCGAACACGGCGTCCTTGTCCTCACGGTGGTTGGCGTGCATCTGGAGGATGCGACCGACCCGCTCCTTCTTGTCCTTGGTGGCGTTGAGGAGCGGGCTCCCGGCACTGACCTTGCCGGAGTAGACCCGGAAGTAGGTGAGCTTGCCGACGTAGGGGTCGCTCATGATCTTGAACGCGAGTGCGGCGAACGGCTCGTCGTCGCCCGGGGGGCGCTCGATCGGCTCGTCGGTCTTGAGGTCGGCGCCCTGGACCGGCGGGATGTCGACCGGGCTGGGGAGGTAGTCGACGACTGCGTCGAGCAGCGTCTGCACTCCCTTGTTCTTGAACGCGGTGCCGCACAGCACGGGGACGACCTCGCCGCTCAGCGTCGCGGCTCGTACCGCAGCGCGGAGGTCCTCGGCGGTGATCTCTTCCTCGCCGACGTACTTCTCGAGCACGTTCTCGTCGAACTGGCTCACGACGTCGACCAGCTCGTGGTGCCAGGTGTCGGCGGCGTCCTGGAGGTCGGCCGGGATGTCGATCGTGTCGTAGCTCTCGCCCAGCTCGTCGGACCAGATGAGCGCCTTCATCTGGAGCAGGTCGACGACGCCCTGGAACTCGCTCTCGGCACCGATGGGAATCTGGACGAGCGCGACGGTGGCGTCGAGGCGGTCCTTGATCATCTCGACGCACATTTCGAAATTGGCGCCGGTACGGTCGAGCTTGTTGATGAAGCACATCCG
>JANOWV010000049.1:0-2560 GCA_031418075.1 Actinomycetes bacterium | reverse complement strand
CGATGTTCGACGAGCACGTGCGCGCACCGTTGCGCGACTCGGACCTCCCCGACGACGCCCGCGCCGCCCAGCTCGTCGCCGCCTTCCGAACCTTGCTCCCGAACGTCACGACCCTCGTCTCGCACCACTTCCGCGACGTGCTGCTCGATGTCGCCCAGGAGCACCTGGAGTCGGTCGGCGAGCCCGCCGAGCTGCTCGCGGCTGCCGCTGAGCCCGGATGGGGACGCGGGATCCGCGCATGACCCAGGTCGTCGGCCCCCACGGTGAGCTCCCGCGCGGCGAGGAGAAGCGACACGCGGTCGAAGCGATGTTCGACCGCGTCGCGCCCGGCTACGACCGGATGAACCGCATCATCTCCCTCGGCCTCGACACCCGGTGGCGGCGCCGCACCATCGCAGCCCTCGACCTTGCTCCGCGTTCACATGTGCTCGACCTCGCATGCGGCACCGGCGACTTCAGCACCGACCTCCTCGACGCCGCTCACCAGCCGATCGGCGTCGACCTGTCTGCCGGCATGCTCGCCGCCGCCCGGGGCACAACCCCATTGACGCGCGCCGACGCCGCGGTGCTCCCGTTCCGCGACGGTGCGTTCGACGCATTGGTCTGCGGATTCGCCCTCCGAAACTTCGTCGAGCTCGGCGAAGTGCTTCGCGAGTGCGCCCGGGTGCTTCGGCGCGGGGGCGCCATCGCAGCACTCGATGCAGCAGTTCCCGAGAGCGTGCTCCTCCGGGCGGGCAATGCCGTGTGGTTCCGTGGCGCAGTGCCGCTGCTCGGCCGGATGTTGTCGCGCGACCCGGATGCCTACCGCTACCTCCCGGCCTCCACCGCCTATCTGCCGGGACCCGCAGCCCTGGTCGAGGAGTTCTGCTCGGCCGGGTTCGACGACGTCTCCCGCACGACGATGACCGGGGGCTCGGTCCAGCTTCTGGTCGGGACCCGACGATGACCACGGCACCCCTCGCGCTCCGACGACTCCGCGCGGTGACGCGGCCCATCGACCCGCGACCCGGCGTTCCCTCGGACCTCCTCGACGAGCTCGGGCCGGACGGGTTCGCGTGGCTGCAGGGCGACGCCGGGTTCGTGACCAGCGGGGTCGCGACCCGCATCTCCGTCGACGACGCGGTCTCGGTCCTGGCCGACATCGACCACGACGACGCCGTGGGCGCCTCCGGGTCAGGCCCGATCGCGGTCGGGGCACTCCCGTTCGCACCGGACGAAGGGGCGATGCTCACCATCCCGGCCCGGGTCGTCGGGCGTACGGACGACGGACGAGGCTGGGTCACCGAGCTCGGACCTCACGTTCCACTGCCCGAGTCATTGGGACCGCCACCCCAGCACTTCGAGGTCGCCGCGCGGACCACCGAGGACGAGTGGGCGCACGCCATCGATGTGGCACTGGTCGCGATCCGCCTTGGCGAGCTCGACAAGGTGGTGCTCGCTCGAGCAGTCGAGGTCAGCGCCGACCGGCCGTTCCTCCGACGCGAGGTGCTCGCGCGCCTCCGCGCCCAGCAGCCCGGATGCTGCGTATATGCCGACGAGGGATTCCTCGGCGCAACCCCGGAGCTCCTCGTCCGCCGTACCGGAACCACCGTGACGTCACGGCCCATGGCGGGCTCCGCGAGCGCCGACGACCCCGCCGGATTGGAGCGGCTCGCGGCCTCGGCCAAGGACGCGCGCGAGCACCGTCCCGTCGTCGACGCGATCGTCGAGGTGCTCACGCCGTGGTGCCGTGAGCTCGAGGCCTCCGACGAACCCGTCGTGGCCTCGTTCGCCACGATCGCGCACCTGGCGACACGCGTCGTCGGGACCCTCTGCGACCCGGCTCCCGACGCGCTCACGCTCGCACGCGCACTCCACCCCACGCCGGCCGTCGGCGGGGTACCGCGGCCCGCGGCGCTCGAAGCGATCCAGCGGCTCGAGCGCACACCGAGAGGCCGCTACGCCGGGCCGGTGGGATGGGTCGACGCCCGCGGCGACGGGGAGTGGGGCGTGGCGCTCCGTGGCGCGACGATCGATGGGGCCACCGCGCTCTTGCACGCGGGCGCGGGCATCGTCGACGGCTCGGTCGCTGCTGCCGAGTGGCGCGAGACCGAAGCCAAGCTGGCCCCGATGCTGCGTGCCCTCGTGGGGACCTGACCCCGGTCAGGGAGCGGGAAGCACCGACGCGATCGCGGTGCGCGCCGCGTCCCACGCCGCCTCGTGGCGGGCCACGTTCGCCGCACGTGCAGTGCGAGCGAGGACCAGACGTACGCCTCCGTCGTCGATCGCCCGCACGACCGCGGGTCCGACGGCAGCCGGCTCCGTCACCACGGTGCAGGGGATCTCATGGACGGCCGCGAGCGCCTCGAGGTCGATGCCGTGCGGCGTCCCGAACAGCATCTCGAAGTCGACAGCCCGTACGGCGGCACTCGACGCCTGCGGCAGGAACGAGAAGATCCCGCCGCCGTCGTTGTCGACGACCACGATCGTCGCATCGACGCCGCGAGCCCGCGACCCGAGCAGGCCGTTGCTGTCGTGGAGGAAGCAGAGGTCTCCGAGCAGCCCGATCGTGGGCTCCCCA
>JANOWV010000048.1:0-2995 GCA_031418075.1 Actinomycetes bacterium | reverse complement strand
CGGGCCGCGAGCTCGTCGCGTGCGCTGTACGGAGCAACGACAGTTGGGGTCCACAGCGGGAGATACGTCCCCCGCCCCGGCTCGCGGAGCTCGTCCAAGGGGACGTACCCCTCGTTCCACCACGTGAGGATGTCGACGGCTTGCTCGTCGAGTACCCGGGCCGCGGTCGCCAGCGCCGACGGGACGAGCACGGTCTTGTCGATGAGGACAACGATGTGATCGCCGGATGCCTGCGACACCCCGAGCTCGAAGTTGTCGTGCATCGGAACCGGATGCTCGGGAGTGACATAGTGCCACCCCGGTCGAGCCCATCGGTCGAAGACGTCACGCGCCGGGATGTCAACGGCATTGTCGGAGACGATCACCTCGAAGTCGTCGTAGGTCTGCGCGGCCAGCGACTCGAGGCACCACGAGAGGAACTGCGGACGATCCCGCGTCGGGACGACGACACTGAACCGCGGGGTCATCCCCCGAGGCCCTGTGCCGACGCCATCCGCCGGAACGGCCCGTCGGCAGCCATCAGGTCGTCCCACGCACCGTCCTCGACCACCTCGCCGCCGGCGAGCACGACGATCCGGTCGGCCAGCTCCACCGTCTTGATGCGGTGCGCAACGATGAGCATCGAACAGGTGCCCTTGAGCGACTGGAGCGCGTCCTGCACGACTTGCTCCGACTCGCTGTCGAGCGCGCTCGTCGCCTCGTCGAGCACGAGCAGCCACGGTTCCCGATACAGCGCACGTGCGAGCGCGACCCGTTGACGCTGGCCCCCCGAGAGGCGCGCCCCGCGCTGACCGACCGGCGTGTCGAGCCCCTCGGGCATCGCACGGAGCACGTCACCGAGATGTGCGAGCTCGGCGACGCGCTCGACACGAGCACGGTCGGGGGTCGGCGTACCCCAGGCGATGTTCGCCTCGATCGACCCGTGGAACATCGGCGCGTCCTGCATCACGAACCCGATGCGGTGTCGCCAGTCCTCCACGCTGGACTCCCGGAGATCGATCGAGTCGAGGCAGACGCGTCCGTCGGTGGGCATCAGCAGGCCGGTCACGAGGTCGAGGACCGTCGTCTTGCCTCCGCCCGACTCCCCCACGAACGCCACGCACCCACCCGTCGGCAGCTCCCACGACACGTCGTGGAGCGCCGGCACCTCGCTCCCCGGGAACGAGTAGGACACGTGTTCGAACACGAGGCGGGGTGCCGAGGACGGGATCGCGGTCCCACTCGCGACCTCGGCGTCGACGATCGCCGCGTCGTAGCGCTCCTTCCATGTGATCCACCACGACCCCTGGACCCGCGCCCCGAGCAAGCCCGACTGGGTCTGCTGCAGCTTCGGCGCCATCCGGTAGAAGAGCGCGAGGAATACGAGCGGTTCGAGCGGTGAGTCCTTCCGGGCAAGCAAGCTGAGCGCGAGGACACCGCTGATGAACATCAGCCCGGCCATGTCGAACACAAGTCGAGTCGTCGGTGGCCAGCGCTGCACCCGCACGTAGAGGTCCTTCCACGCGCGATATCCCGAGTCGGCCCGCACGGAGGCGACCTCGCCCAGACCGGTCGACCGGTAGAACTTGGCGTTCCCGAGCAGGTCCGTGGTCGTCTCAGTGAGCTCGGATGCCTCACCGGAGAGGTGCCGACTCACGTCCCCGGCACGCCGTCCCGCAGCCCGGTACACGAGTGCCATCGCCGCGCCGAACACCACTGTCGCCAGCGTCATGATCGGACTGATGACGGCTGCGACCGCCAAGAAGATCGCGGTGATGACCCCGTACCCCACGCCGCTCACGATGTAGTGGGCGCCGACCCCGACCTGGGTTGCCTCGATGAGCACGGACTTCCCGGTCTCTCCGAGCGAGAGGTGCAGGTACGACGGCCACGCCATCGCGAACAGCGCGGCCGTCATCCGCGACCGCAGCGACTCCTCGACGTCGGCCTGGAGCTTGATGACGGCCACCTCGGCCACGTAGCGGAGCACCGCGGAGGTGAGGCCGAGCACAACGAGGGCGACGAGGCCGAACACGAGGAGGTTGTCGCCACCCAGGCCGAAGTACGTTTTCGCGTCCGCACCCTTCTCGTCGAGCGCGCCGGAGAGGAGCGGAAGCACCGACGCGATCCCCAGCGCCTCGGCGAGACCCGACGCGATCGACAGCACCACACACCACGCGGCAGGCCGCCGGAAGCCTGCTAGGGCATCGCGATACAGCCGAATCATGCCCGCGCGTCCGAAGCCCGACGCAGCGAGCGGTAGCCGCGCGCGACGAGCTCCCGGCCTGGGAACGACAGGTTGCGCAGGAACCACCGGGGATGTGCGATCACACGCCCGAGTCTGGCCCCTCGCCGGAGGCGCCGGGCGATCGCGTGACGTTCGCGCTCGGACAACGATGTACCAACCCCGAGCTCGCTGAGGTGGTCGTCGAAGGCGCGCACGAACTCGGCGTAGGACCAGCGGCCGGATTCGATGAGATCCACGTATGCCCGGTCGGTGATCCGCCGGCGCTCCTCGGGGTCGGCGAAGCGCGCCATCACGTCGTCGAAGTTCGAGAAGTCCTTCTCCAATACGAGGTAGTGGACATCTCGCTCCAAGACCCCGGAGTAGTGGCCCGGGAAGAGGATCTGGACGACCCGGAAGGCCGCCGCCTCGAAGTGCCGCGGGCTCACCGTCCGATACGGGATCCGGTCCTCGTACTCGTGCAGTATCCGCGTCTCCACGGCGTCGAAGTCGAGCTCGGGCTTTTCGGCAAGCAGGGCGTCGACACGCGTCCGAGCCGAGTCGTCGAGATCGAACACCGAGGTCCCGGCTTCGACGCCGAGCATCCCGCGGCAGTCGGCAACGAAGTCGTACCAGGCGTCGCCGTAGATCCTTCGCTCCTCACGCGTGTCGATGTCGACCCGAAGATCGAGGCCGTCTGCGTGCGCAAGGAACCGGTCGGCGATCTCGTGCTTCTCCTGCGAACCGCGGCCCATCCAGTAGGGCAGACGCCGGGCTCGGTAGCCAACATCC
>JANOWV010000047.1:0-7319 GCA_031418075.1 Actinomycetes bacterium | reverse complement strand
CCGGCCTGGTAGCGAAGCGCCGCGTCAGCCCGCCGCCGTTCGGAGATGTCGCGCAGGATCACTGGATAGGCGGGGCGGCCCTCCCACTCGATCAGCACCGAGATCGACTCGATGACGAGCGGGTTGCCGTCGACCCGCTTCATGACGGCTTCGGTGGGCTCCGACACCATCCCGGGCTCGGTCAGCGCGGCGATTCGCTCGAGCGTGTCCTCCAGCGACTGCGGATGGATGAAGTCGAGGATGGGGCGTCCGACGATCTCCTCCATCCGGTCGGCGCCGGCGAGACGCAGCCCGGCCGGGCTCATGTAGCGGACGATCCCGTCCTGGTGCACGGCGATCGGGTCGGGACTCAGCTCGATCAGCCGGCGATACCGGTCGACGACGCTTCGAAGCGCGTGCTCGGTGCGGCGCTGCTCGGAGACGTCGGTGACGATGCCGACGCACCCGGTGCCGTTCCCGGTCGGCGCCCGCAGTCGGCGGGCCTGGACCCGAAGGTCCACGGAGGTGCCGTCGAGATCATCCAGGGTGCGATCGAGATCGAAGTGCTCCCACGGGGTGTCGTGGCGCATGGCGACCACGATCGGGTCGAGGAGTGCCGCGGCTACCTCGGGAGCGAGGTTGAGCACGATGGCCGGGTCGTCGAACCAGTACACGATGTCGCTCTCGACGTCGTACTCCCAGCTCGCGATGCGCCACAGGCGCGCGGCAGTGTCGAGCGGCCCGCCAAGGCCCGCGACGAGTGGAGATTCGGGAGCGTCGAGCTCCGGGAACCGTGAATGGTCGATAGCCATGGATCGACCGCTCCTCCCCCCGAGTTGACGACTTTCTCGGGAGGGAGCGTAGGACTGGGCGCCCCGAATTCCGCGGATTCCCAGGCGTTCGCGATGGAGACGACCCCGACCCGAGGGACTGGGATTCGAAGATCGGGAAACGAGGACCGGGATCGGGCGATCAGCGCTGGGGCTGGTCCAACAGGACGGCGGTGTTGTAGCCACCCATGCCGATCGAGGACTTGAACTCGATCCCGGGCGTCCTCGGCACGACCCCTGACACGAGGCGCGGGTGCCCCGGCGCCACGGCGGGCGGGGCAGGGATCATTCCCTGGTCGAAGCTGAAGCAGGAGATCGCGACTTCGACGGCGGCCGCCGCGGCCTGGCAGTGCCCGACGAGCGGCTTGTAGGAGAAGATCCCTTCGGCGTCAGGGAAGAGCTCGTCGAACAGCGCGCTCTCGGCCGCGTCGCACTGTCGGGTCCCGGGGCCGTGGGCGTTGAAGTAGCGAACGTCGGCGGGGTCGACGTCGGAGTTGGTGAGTGCATTGCGATAGCACGCTCCGATGTGCTCGGGCTTGCCGGCGAGGGAGATCACGTGGTGCGCGTCGTGGCTCATCGCACCGCCCCGCAGTGTGAGGTACGCACCGTCGGGCTTCGACGAGATCATCAGCCCGACCGACGCCTCGCCGCCGATGAACCCCTTGCTGCCCTCTTGGAAGGGACGACAGGCATCGAGCGGGGGGCGGTTGACGACGACCACCCCGAGGTCGACGAAATGTCGGGCGTTCTCGGCAGTCGCCGACACGTCGGTCGCGATCACGAGCACGTCGTCGACGATGCCGGCGTCGATCCACATCTTCGCGGTGAGGAGCGCGGCATTCCCGGACGCGCACATGGCCACGACGCTCATGCACGGACCATGGAAGCCGTGTTCGATCATCAGCGTGGTGATGGGCGTCGACGGCATGAGGCGGATGTACTCCCGCCGCGAGAGCTTGCCCTGGCGCTCGACGTAGAAGTCGCGCCAGAGCTGGACCTCCGAGAGCACGAACGCGTGGATCACGCCCACCGTGGCACCCGGACGCCAACCTCGCTCGTGCGCGTCCTCGATCGCTTCGCGCGCGGCCGAGTGCAGCGACTGACTGAACTTCGATGGACCGTCGGACGGGTTGCCCTCGTCGGGGATCGTTGCGAGCCAGATCGCGTCGCGTCCGAACTGCGCGGCGAATTCGGGTTGGAGGCGCGCGGCCGGCTCACTCGTGACGAGCCCGTCCCAGAGGTGCTTGTTCCCCCAGCCGTACCCCGTCACCGTGCCGACACCACAGATCGACGGTGCCGACTTCGATCCTGACCCCATGGCATGCCCCCCAAGTGCAATTTGCCTGACGCAACTGTTTCAGAGATCACAGTGCGCGCGCCAGTGGTCACTCCGGATGACTTCACATCAGCCACATGAACCACATCAATGAGATTTCTCCACATCCCTTACCTCATAGGCTCTCGCCCGATCGCGCCACTAGATTGCAGCCGTCCAAGAAAAAGGGAGCCGATGAGCCTGTTCGGACTGCGTTTCGACCTGCGGAACCCTCCGCATGCCCACACGACGATGGCCGAGCGCTACCAGGCCGCCCTCGCGATGGCGGAGTGGGCCGACGGCCTCGGGTTCGTGACCGTGGTGGTGTCCGAGCACCACGGCTCCCCCGACGGCTACCTCCCGAGCCCGCTCGCGATGGCCGCGGCAATTGCGGCCCGCACGAAGCAGGCGCGTATCCAGGTCGCCGCGCTGATCGCGCCCTTCCACGACCCACTCCGGCTCGCCGAGGACATCGCGGTCGTCGACCAGCTGAGCGGGGGACGCCTCGACGTCATCGTCGCCAACGGGTACGTCCCCGGCGAGTTCGAGATGTTCGGCGTCCCGATCGGGGAACGTGCGCATCGCACGACCGAGACCGTCGAGGTCCTCAAACAGGCGTGGACAGGTGAACCGTTCGAGTTCCGCGGCCGGACCGCGAGGGTCACGCCCACGCCGCACCAACCGGGCGGACCGGCGATCGTCCTGGGCGGGAGCAGCGAGGCCGCGGCGCGCCGCGCCGCCAGGATCGCCGACGGCTTCTTACCGTCGACGCCGGACGTCTGGCAGTTCTACGCCGACGAGCTCGCCGAGCTGGGCAAGCCCGACCCCGGCCCGTACCTCGGGGGCGACACGAGCGTGTTCCACCTCGCGCACGACGTCGAACGGGGATGGGACGACTTCGCTCCCTTCGCGATGCACGAGATGAACGCGTACGGAGCGTGGATGGTCGAAGCGGGGGTGGGCGCAGCCGGTGGATACCAGCCGGTCGCCGACGCCGACGCCTTGCGGGCGACCGGCCAGTATCGGGTCCTCACCCCCGACGACCTCATCGCCGAGCTCGCGCCCAAGGGTCCGTTCGGGTTCGCGATGCTGCACCCGATGGTCGGTGGCCTCCCCCCGGCCCTGGCTTGGGAGAGCCTCCGGCTACTCGAGCACGAGGTGCTCCCCCGTCTGGAGTCCTGAGGCCGGATGGCCCGGGACCACCTCGTCCAGAGGCGCGCGCTGAGCGGCGCGCGTCAGAACTTCGGCGCGTCCCCCGACGCGAGCCACGCGGCCACGTCTCGTTTTCCGGCCTCGTAGCCGAGCTCGATCAGGCGGTCGAAGGCCTTGAAGTCCGCGATGCTGTAGTCGTCGATGTCGGGGCGGATATAGAGGTCGCCGTGGTCGGCGTCCTGCTCGCTGCCCAGCTCGGTGAGCCGCATCAGGATGCGACCCAGTCCCGCCGCGCTGGTCCGGTTCTTCTTGCGTCGCAAGCGGTTCCGGAGCAGCTTCCAGCCCGACACCACGCCGTCGCCGGGAAGAGCTCCGGCGACCACGTCGCGGGTCTTGCCGACGTCGACGGCGATGACCGCGATGCCTTCGTGCTGGGCGCGCATCACGCCGACGGGCATGTTGTCGAGCATCCCGCCATCGACGAGCAGGTCGCCGTCGGGGGTACGGATCGGTGGAAACACTCCGGGAATCGAAAAGCTCGCGCGAATCGCGAACCACCCGGGTCCGTCGCGATGCACGACTGCGTGCCCGGTCGTGAGGTTCGTCGAGACGCAGTAGATGTGGCGCCAACCATCCTCGAGATCGAGCTCGTCGGCGCCGTCGCGAATCGACTGGGTCACCCGACGGCCGCGGGCGAGCGACACGATCGGGAACGTGACGTCGAACGGCGAGGAGTCGAGCACCGCCGCCCGGATCAGGGTCGCGAGCTCATCGGGGGTCTGCCCACGTGCGACGCTTCCGGCGATCAGCGACCCGATGCTGGTCCCCCCCGTCGCGTCGATCGGCACGCCCGCATCGAGCAGCGCGCGGTACACCCCGATGCCGGCGATGCCACGCGCCCCGCCACCGCTGAAGACGACCCCGATCCCCCGCCCGAGCACGAGCCGGGCGACGCGGTCGACGTCCTCGTCACGATCGACACGGAGGTGGTGGTGACGGTCGACGTCGCGGCCCTCGAGGAATCGGTGCGTCTCGCGCGGATCCTCGGTGGATGCCGGATGCACGAGGACGAGCTCGACCCGACTCTTGAGCAGCCGACGACGCTCGGCGATCGCCCGCTCGACGTCACGGACCGCGGGCGAGCCGTCGGCCGACGCCACGACCAGCACGAGGTCTGCCTGTCGGATGCACGCGTCGGTCCACGACCCGAGCTCGGGCTGACCCTGGTACACGACGACCTCGAAACCGCTTTCGTGCTCTGCGAACCACGCCGCGAGCCGGTCGCCACTCACGTCGTCGAGGTCGCCCACCGCGGATGTCGTGAGCTCTTTCGTCACGTGCCCTGCAGGTCCCGCGAGACGGTCGAGGGCGCGATGCAGGCGCACACTCAGGTCGAGCACTCCCGCCGCAGCGTCGAGTGGGACCACCGCGATCGTCACGACAGGGCTGGTGGGACTGCCCTCACGGAACGAACGGACGAGGCGGCGCACCACCTCGGTCGTGAACTCCCGTTGGATGCTGGGATTCTTCGTGACCAGCTCGGTGAACGCTCGGGTATCGAGGCGGAGCACTTGGCTGTCGCGCACCGCGGTCACGGTCGCCGATCTGGGATCGTCGGTGATCAGTGCGAGCTCCCCCACGATGTCGCCCCGACCCAGCTCGGCGACAACTGTTTCGGTTCCGTCGTCCCGTGCGATCGCGACCCGGAACCGTCCGACGGAGACCAGATACAGCGCGTCGGCCGGATCTCCCTGGCGCATCAGCACCGCGCCGCCGGGGAGCGCCTGGGCCTCGAACTGCTCGGCGAGCATCGCCCGCGCCGAGGGGTCGAGATCCTTGAAGATCGAGCTCTCGTCGATGAGCCGCTCGACTGCGTCTCTGGGAGCGGGACTGGCCTCCCCGACGCCGCTCATGTCGAGGCGGACGACGGGCTCACGCGGTCGAGGTCGTCTCGGGTCCGCCGTAGCTCGGCGGCCAGACCGGCAAGCAGCTCGAACGTCATCTCGGGGAACTCCCTGAGCAGCGTGCGGAACATGCGCACACCGAGCACGGCAACGGTCACCGGTGCCGTCGCGACGACGGTCGCGCTCCGCGGCTCGCCATCGAGGAGCGCCATCTCCCCGAAGGATGCCCCCGGGCCGACGGCGAGCACCTCGGCACCGCTGCGGCGCACCGAAGCGGTGCCCTCGATGATGAGGAAGAGCGCGTCGCCTTCCTCACCCTCTTCGATGAGCGTGGCATCGGCCGGCAAGGACGCAGTCTCCATATGGCGCGCGACCGTGGCACGTTCGCGCTTGGAGCAATGCGAGAACAGGTTGACGTCCGCCAGGAGATCCACGAGCTCTCGTCGAGACGGCTTCGCCATGTTCTCCCCCTCAACTGCGCGCAGGAACGTACAAGCGTGCGACCGGCGGCAGCGTATCGTACGCTCGCCGCGAGTGTTCGGGGCCGGACCAGGGGGCAATGATGCGTCGACTCGCACGGTGGGTTGTTCGAGGGCGATGGTTCGTGATCGTCGGCGCAGTCGTGTTCCTGGTCGTCGCAGGCGTGCTCGGCGCGGGCGTGAAGGAACACCTGTCGGCGGGCGGCTTCGAAGATCCCGCCAGCGAGTCGACACACGCGGCCGACGCGCTCCTCGCGCGATTCCCCACCGCAGGCGAGCCCGACTTCGTCGTCCTCGTCACCGCGAAGTCCGGCACGGTCGACGACGAGGCGGTCGCCGCGGCCGGGACTGCGCTCGCCAAAGACCTTGCATCCCGCCCTGAGGTCATCGAGGTGGGCTCGTACTGGACCAGCGGGAAGCCCCCGCCGCTCAAGAGCGTCAAGGGCGACGAAGCCCTGATCTTCGCGATCCTGCGCGGCGACCTCAACGTGCGCGTCAAGGCGGCCGAGCACCTCTCCGAGGAGTTCACGCAGAGCACTCCGGTGGTCCGCACGGCGATCACCGGGATCTCAGAGGTCGCCCGCCAAGTCAGCGACCGTTCCGAGAAGGACCTCCTGCGATCCGAGGTGATCACGGCCCCGATTGTCGGAATCGCGCTGGTCCTCGTGTTCGGCAGCCTCATCGCCGCGGGCCTCCCGCTGGCTATCGGGATCCTCGCGATCGTCGGCACGCTGCTCGCGCTGACGATCCTCGCGTCGCTGACCGAGGTGTCGGTGTTCGCGATGAACCTCACCACCGGGCTCGGTCTCGGACTCGCGATCGACTACGCGCTCTTCGTCGTGTCGCGCTATCGCGAGGAGCTCGCATCGGGAGTGTCCTCCAAGGTCGCCGTCGCGAGGACCCTGCAGACCGCGGGCAGAACCGTCGCGTTCAGCGCGGGCACGGTGATGATCTCGCTCCTCGCGCTGCTGCTGTTCCCGCAGCCGTACCTCAGGTCGTTCGCCTACGCCGGTGTCGCCGTGGTGGGCCTCGCTGCGGTCGCCGCGGTCGTCGTGCTACCGGCGATCCTCGCGGCGCTCGGTCCCCGCATCGAGAAGGGCCAGCTCTTCAAGCACAAGGTCGACGACCACAACGGGTTCTGGGGTCTCCAGGCGCTGCGAGTCATGCGCCACCCGTGGATCTACGCGATCTCCGTGGTCGCCGTCCTCGTGACGCTCGCGATCCCGTTCCTCTCCATCCAGCTCGGCCAGATCGATGACCGGGTCATCCCGGCCAACATCGCTTCGAGCCGGGCCGCGACAGACCAGATCCGTGAGAACTTCGAGAGCCGCGAGAACGCCGCGCTGCGGGTGTTCCTGCCCGGCGTTGACCCGAAAGCCGAAATCGCCGAGATCGACGCGTTCGCCAAGCGCGTCCGTGACCTGCCTGGCGTGGCGCGTGTCGATGCTGCGTCCGGCGTGTACTACGGCCAACGACCGACCGACGTGTGCCCCGACGGCAACTGCAACTTCCCGCCTGAGGTCACCGTGCTGTCCGCTCGATTCTTCAGCGACGCGCATCCGACCGACACATGGGTGAACATCGTGCCGGACATCGAGCCGATCTCGAGCGCAGGCGAGGACCTCGTCGCCGCGGTCCGAGACACCCGCGCGCCGTTCGC
>JANOWV010000046.1:0-4962 GCA_031418075.1 Actinomycetes bacterium | reverse complement strand
GTCGGCAGTGTGCGCGAATCCCGTCGTATCGCCGCGTACGACGCGCAGGCCGGCACCTCGCGATCGACCAGAGACGAGCTCCTCGACGCGTCCGTCGTCGAAGCGTGCGTTGGAGCTGCGCCGGTCCTCGACGAAGACCTCGGCGAAGTCGCCGCCGTGGCGCAGCGCTTCACCCAGCGTGCGCTCGAGGATGTCGGGATCGATCACGGGATCGCTAGGGTAGGCGAATGCGCCTCCGCCCCGGCCTCAGCGGGACCGCCTCGCTGGTGGTCTCCGACGCCGACACGGCCCTCGCGCTCCGCAGCGGCGACGTGCAGGTCCTGGCCACCCCGCGGGTCGTCGGCCTCGCCGAGCAGGCCAGTGTTGCTGCGGTCTCGGAGGTGCTCGACGAAGGTCAGACGACCGTCGGCTTCCGGGTCCAGCTCGACCACCTCGCGCCGACCCCGATCGGCGGCGAGGTCGTGGCCGAAGCGACCCTCGAGACGGTGGAGAGCCGACGCCTCACCTTCCGGGTCTCCGTGAACGACGGGCGCGGCCTCGTCGCGGCCGGTCGGATCACCCGGGTCGTCGTCGACCGCGACCGCTTCCTCGAACGGACGGTCGGCACATGACCGCTGCCCCGGCTCCCGCGCAGGCTCCCCCGCGTCGGCGACGCACCTGGGTCGTCGTGCTCGTCGCCGCGCTCCTGGCGATCCTCGCCGTCGCCGGCGTCGGGACCGCGCTGTTCGTCTCGAACACCCTGCCGCCCTATTCCGCGGCGCGCGACTTCATCGAGGACATCGTCGACGGGCGGTTCCAATCCGCAGGCGATCGACTCTGCCGCTCGGCCATCGATTCGCCCGAGGCGGCGATCGCGTCGGTCGTACAAGACTTCGGCGGCGGACGGTCGATCTCGGTGAACCCATTGACCGTCGACCGCGAGGGCGATCGGGCCACGGTCGAGTACGGGATCCGCCCCCGCGACGGCGGCGACGACCGCGTCTTCGCGCTGCCGATGCGCAAGGAAGGTGGCGACTGGAAGCCGTGCCCCGGCGCCACTCGTTGACCCGATCCGGCCGCTGACGCCCGCCAACCCGGCGCCGGCCGTTCGGCGCTCCGGTCAGCCCAGGTTCGACGAGCGCGGGTAGGCATCCTCAGGATCGGTGAGCACGTTCACCACCGAGCAGCCGTCGTGCTTGAACGCTCGGTCGAGTGCAGGACCGATGTCCCCCGGCTCCTCGACCAGCTCGCCGTGGCCGCCGAGGGCCTCGGCAACGAGGTCGTAACGGGTCCCCGGTCGAAGCTCGGCCACGACGTCATAGCCGAAGATCATCTGCATCGGATGCTTCTCGAGCCCCCAGATCCCGTTGTTGCCGACCACCGCCGTCACGTTGACGCCGTGGCGGACGAGGGTGTCGAGATCGCCGAGCGTGAAGCCGATCGCGCCGTCGCCGAAGCACACAACCACCTGGCGGTCGGGATGGGCCAGCGCGGCCGCGAGCGCGTATCCGGTGCCACTCCCGAGGCAGCCGTAGGGGCCCGGGCCGAGGAAGCACCCCGGAGTGAAGGTGTCGACGTACTTCCCGGCGTAGGACACGAAGTCACCACCGTCGCCGATCACGACCGCGTCGCGATCGAGTCGGGCCCGGAGCTCACCGAAGATGCGGGCGGGGTTGATCGGGCTCGCGTCCGACGTGAGCCTCACGGTCTCGGTGGCGCGCTTTACTCGCTCGTCGTCTCGGAGCGTGTGCAGCCAGTCGTCGCGCTCGGCACGCGCGCCCGCATCGCCCGCGGACGGTGCCAGCTCGGCGAGCGTCGTGAACGCTGCACGCAGGTCACCCGCCGCCGAACCGGCGAGCTCGACGTGGCGCGCGACCCCACCCGGGCTGTCGGCGAGATGCACGACTGGCGCTGTGAACGCACCGAAAGCGAGGCGGAAGTCGAGCGGGGTACCGGCGACGATCATCAGGTCCGCACCCTTGAACGCGGTCGAACGAGCGCGCGAGAACGCGAGCTCATGATCCGCCGGGATCACTCCGCGGCCCATGTCGTTCGCGAACACGGGGATGCGCACCGCAGCGGCGAACGCCAGGACCTCGGCTTCGGCACCCGCCCAGTAGACGTCGCCGCCGATCATCAGAACGGGCCGACGGGCCTCGCCCACCAGTCGCGCGACGGTCGCCAGGTCGTCCGGGCTCGCGGCGGGACCGGCGAGCGCCGCAGGAACCGGTGCGGCGGCGACGGCCGCGTTCGACGGACCCCACCCGTCGAGGGGGATGTCGACGAACACCGGACCGCGATGTGGGGTACAGGCCGTGCGCAACGCGTCGTCGAGACCCCCGGGGATCGCGTCCGCGTCCATGAGCGTGCCGGCCGCCTTGGTGATCGAGGCCACGATCGGGACATGGTCGAGCTCCTGGAGCGACCCGACGCCCCACCGTGCCGACGGCGCGCGACCGCCGATGACGCACATCGGCGAACCGTTCATGTACGCGCTCGTGAGGGCACTGATCCCGTTCGTCACCCCCGGACCCGCCGTGAGCGCGGCGACCCCGACCCGGCGGGTCACCTTGGCCCACCCCTCCGCGGCGAATGCGGCGGTCTGCTCGTGTCGGGTGTCGATGAGCCGCAGGTCGGTCTTCACGCACCCGTCGTAGAGCGGGAAGAGGTGGCCGCCCGACAAGGTGAACAGCGTGTCGACACCGTGGGCCCGAAGGGTGGCCGCCGCGAGGTAGCCGCCGTCGGGCGCCACCGCCGGTTCGTCGCTCATACCGTGACCTCCCGGACGAACCGGTCGACCGCCGGGAACCAGACGTCGGGATTCTCGAACTGTGGGGAGTGGCCCGCCTCAGGGACCACGAGGAGCTCGGCGCCGTCGATCGCGTCGGCCATCGCGCGTGCGTCGTCGAAGAACGGCTCGTCCTGCTCGCCGACGATCACGAGCGTGGGACAGCCGATGGCACGCATCGCGTCGAGCTGATCCGGCTGCCGCACGATCTCGCGCAGCAGCGAGGCGTACGCGGCCGGTTCGGTCGCCGCCCACTTGCGTGCGCCGAACTCGATGTAGCCGGGTCGCTGGGCGCGCACCCGCTGATCCGCCTCGGACCCGAGTGGGTTCGCCGCGTCGAGCAGGATCCGGAGCTCGGCCATCCCGTCCTCGAGCGCCAGCTGCGCGGCGACCTCGGCCATGTCGGCCTCGATGCCCTGCGGCTTGCCGGGCGCGGTGTCCATGAGGACCAGGCCGGCCACGCGATCGGGGTGCTCGAGCACGATCCGGCGCGCCACCATGCCCCCCATCGAGTGCCCGAGCAGGACGAAACGATCGGCTCCGAAGGCATCGGCCACCGCGAGGGCATCGGCCACGAGAAGGTCGAAGGAGTACGCGGACTGATCGGAAGGGTGGCCGCTCTCCCCGTGCCCGCGAAGGTCGAAGGTGATCACCTCGCTGTGACGGGCGAAGCACGGGACGTGGTCGGCGAAGTCCTCCTTGGCGCCTGTGAACCCATGCACCAGGAGGAACGGCAGACCCCCGCCGTCGTGGGCGGCCTCGATCTCGGTCCCGTCAGCGCTCACGACCCGCACGTGGACCCCTCCCTGCGCATCTCGACCAGATGGCCCCCGCCAGAGATGCGTACTCTACGGGGATGGCGCTTCCCTCGGCGGCCCCGCCGCGCCGCCAACGCGCCTGGGTCAGATGGGGTCGGATCATCGTCAGCTTGGCGCTCCTCGCCGTGCTCGTGACGAAGATCGACCCGGATGAGCTCCTGCCTCCCGATCGGAGCCTGCCGGGGACTCTCGCGTTCGCGACCGGGGGTGCAGCGCTCATGGCCCTCAGCTTCCTCGTCGCCGCGTGGCGCTGGCAGCGGGTGCTCGCGGTGTACGACGTGCACGTCCGACTCCGGACGCTCGTGAAGCACTACCTCGCGGGTCAGTTCGTGGGGAACGCGCTTCCTTCGACGGTGGGCGGCGACGTCCTCCGGATCAGCCGCTCGTCGAAGGACATCGGGTCCACCGAAGTCGCGTTCGCGTCGGTGGTGCTCGAACGCCTCACCGGGTTCGTCGCGCTCCCGCTCCTCACCCTCTTGGGCATCGCGATCCGACCCGACCTCCTCGACAAGACCCGTTCGTGGGTCGCGGTCGGGGTCGCCGGTGGGACGCTCGCCGCGCTGGGGATCATCCTGTGGCTGTCGGCACACCCAAGGCTCGCGGGGCGCTTCGTCCACAGCGAGAGCTGGACCCGCTACATCGGGACCGTGCACGTCGGCGTCGACCGCTTCCGCCGCGACCCGCGCGACACCGGGCTCGCGCTGCTGCTCTCGATCGCGTACCAGTTCACCGTGGTGGCCGCGGTGTATTGCGCGGTGCACACGATCGGGCTCACCATCCCGAACGCCGCAGTGCTCGCGTTCATCCCGGCAGTCGCCATGGTGCAGGTGGTCCCGATCTCCGTCGGTGGCCTCGGCGTGCGCGAGGGCTTGCTCGCCTTCCTGCTCCACCCGCTCGGGGTCCCCACCGGACAGGCGGTCGCGGTCGGGCTGCTCTGGTACGCGATGACGCTCGTCGTGAGCCTGCTGGGTGCACCTGCCTTCGCCATGGGACACCGCACCTCCGAAGAGATCGCGGCATGACCGTGGCCAACGCGACCGAGACGCGCCCGTGGCGGCGACGCCTTCCCGGCGCGCGGGTGCGCCGCGACGGGACGGTCCTGTACTGGTGGGGCGAGATCGTCTTCATCCTCACCTACTACTTCGCGTACTCAGCGATCCGGAATTCGAACCAGGGGAGCCCTGCCGAGGCGCGATCTCATGCCCTCCAGCTCATCGGCTGGCAGCAGACCCTCGGTCTCAACCACGAGCGGATGCTGCACGAGTGGGCACTCAACATCCGTCCGCTCATCATCGCCTGCAACTACTTCTACGGCTCGCTCCACTTCGTCGTCACCACGAGCGTGCTCGTCTTCCTCTACCGGAAGTTCAGCGACGA
>JANOWV010000045.1:0-2592 GCA_031418075.1 Actinomycetes bacterium | reverse complement strand
GCCAACCAGCCGTCGCGGGTGAGCGTCCTGATCATGCGTTGACGCGTCGGGCGTTCGCCGGCGCGCCACTCGCCACGCGTCAGGTGAGGAGCACGACCTTCCCGAGCTTTCCGCCCGCGGTGAAGCGGTCGTAGGCCGCGTGCGCCTCGGCCATCGGCACGGTGGTCTCGATCGGGATCCGCAGCTCGCCTTGAGCGAGGAGCGGGAGCACCGAGCGTTCGAACGCGCGTGCGACGGCGGCCTTGTCCTCGAGCGACCGGGCCCGCAACGTTGATCCGTGGATGCGACCACGGCGGCTCATGAGCCCGAGCAGGTCGAGCTCGGCGCGTCCGCCACCTCCCACGCCGATGATGGCGACGCGTCCGCCGGTCGCGAGGTGCTCGATGTCGCCCGCCAGGTTCGGGCCACCGATGAGCTCGAGGACGACGTCGAACGGCCCGTGTGCACCGTGTTCGTCGGGGGCGCACACCTCGACGCGCCCGCATGCGTTGCCGATCTCGGCCACCCGGTCGCGGAGCTCCGCATTGCGGACCGTGGCTACGACTTGTGCACCGGCGCGGGCAGCGAGCTGGACCCCGGCGATCCCGACGCCGCCTGCAGCACCGTGCACCAGCACGCGTTCGCCGAGTGTGAGCTCGCACTGCGTGAAGAGCGCGTCATGTGCGGTCGAGAACACCTCCGGCGTCCCGCCGGCCTCGGGCCAGTCGAGTGCGGCGGGGACGGCGATCGCGAGTCGCTCGTGCACGAGAGCGAGCTCGGCCTGCCCGCCCCCGCCGGTGACTGCCATGACTCGGTCGCCGACCGCGAAGCGGCTGACGCCGGCGCCGGTGGCGACGACCTCGCCTGCGAGCTCGAGCCCCGGGATCGTCGCGGGCGAGCCGGCGGGCGCCGGGTACAGGCCGGCCCGCTGGAGCATGTCGGCGCCGTTGAGGCCGGCCGCCCGTACCTCTACGAGGAGCTCACCCGATCCCGGTACGGGGTCGGGATGCTCGACCCACTGGAGGGTTCCGTCGACGATCGTGACTGCATGCATGGACCCATTCGAGCACTTCGACCGGAGCGTCGGCAACGAGATGCGAGCGGTACGGTCGGAGGGTGGCCGTCGACGCGCTCAGCTTCCTGGACGACGACGGCAACGAGGTCGTCCTCGATGCCAACGATGCCGAATCGCTGTGGACGCTCATCGGTGGGCTCGACGCCGCCACAGTGTCGGCGTGCCTTGGGTGTCGGAGCCGTGTCCTGGCCTGTGTCGCGGTCGTCGACCTGCTCGAGGCGGCGCCACCGCACACGCGGGCTCGTGAGCTCGCCGATCTGGCCGATGACGCCCCTACGTTGCACCTCTATGTGCAGGACATGGTGTCGGAGTGCCGCCACCGTGCGTGGAGGGATCCAGGTGCCCAGGAGTGGCACGACGCGCTCGATGATCTCCTGGGTGAGCCGCGCGGGATCCGTTGACGCGTGCTCCCGAGCGGGACCTCGCCGAGCAGGCTGATCCTCAGCGGTCGATGCGCGGCCGCTTGAACTCGTTGATGTTCGTGTTCGAGAGGAGCGCGAGCACCCGTTCGAGATCGTCGACGTTCTCCCGCTCCATGAGACGGACGAACGCCGCGTCGTCGCCGTCGATGAAGGTCGGGACACCCCAGACGCCCCAACGCTCGACGCCTTCGGTGTGCTCCGCTTCGAGGGTCTTCAGTGGCCGACCGCTCGCGACCTCGTCGGTGAGCGCGTCGGGATTGCCACCGGCGGCGGCGATCGCCTCGTGGACCACCGCCAGATCGTCGAGCTTGCGTCCGTGGTCGTGGCGCGCTGCGAACAACGCGAGGTGCACGGTGGGGAACACCTCGGGGAACGCGTCGCGCGCCGCGATTCCGTAGAGCAGCACACGGATGCCGCTGCCCCACTCCGACGGGTCTCGTTCCCACATGGTCGGCACGTCCTCGCCGAGGTGGGCCTGGTCGAGCGAGAACGCGAGGTATCGAGGCTCGAGGTCGAGGCGCTCTGCGGCAGCCATGAGCGTCGCATTGCCGTTGTACGCGAACGGACACCGGTAGTCGAAGGTCACTGTGATGTTGCGGGGCATCAGGTGCTCCTCACGTTGCGATTCGGCGTGCGGCGGGGGCAAGCGCGAGGCCAAGCGCCGCGCCGGCGACGACGTCAGAAGGGTGGTGCAGACGCACGTACACGCGGCTGAAGGCGATGAGCCCGGCCAGGGTGAACCACGCCGGGGCGGTACGGCTCCCCCGAGCGAGCACGGCCGCGCACATGAACGCACTTGCCGCGTGGCCTGATGGGAACGACGACGTGATCGGGCGACGCATCTTGAACGGGAGGGGCTCGTCGTGGTCGTAGTGATCCTGGGGGCGCACCCGTCGGAACAACGACTTCACCAAGCCGTTGGTGATCGCGGACTCGATGCCGAGCGCGGTGCTGAAGCGGAGTGCGACGCCGGGGTCGCGGCGAACGATCGCTCGGCTGATGCCGACCGCATGCCAGAGCATCCCGTGGTCGGCTGCGCTCGAGAGACCGTAGAAGAGACGGTCGAGCGACGGTGAGCGGCGGGGTTCGAGCCACTTCTCGACCGCCTCGTCGAAC
>JANOWV010000044.1:0-2063 GCA_031418075.1 Actinomycetes bacterium | reverse complement strand
GGACCGCGCACCTCCCGCGACACCACCATCACCGGCCAAGACACCGGACCCCGCACCTCCCGCGACACCACCATCACCGGCCAAGACACCGGACCCCGCACCTCCCGCGACACCACCATCACCCCACCGTCGAGCGATGACAGTCCTCCGGGCGACGACGAAGCATCCGACCCCGAACCGCCGGCACGACCCTCCGACCCCGAGGAAGGCTGACCGGTGCGTGAATCGATCCGACGTTTCGCCGCGGTGTCAGTGCTCTCGCTGGTCGGCGTCCCGCTCGCACTGTCCGCCGCGAATCCTGCGGCCGCGCAGCAGACGCCCCAAGTGACCTTCGACGCGATCCTCGGCGACCAGGACCTCGGTCTTTCGTCGACGGGCGACCCGATCGTGCTCGATCCGGACGAGTCGTCGATCCTCACGCTGACGATGCGCAACAACACGGATGCGACGATCACGGTCCGCAACGTGCAGCTGCGCGGCAAGGCCTTCGGCATCACGCTGCTCGCCTACAACGTGACCATCAACGCCGACATCGCAGCTCGGGACGAGACCCGAGTCGAGGTCCCCGTCGACTTCGTCGAGCTCGGAGAGCAGGCAAGCGGCCTGCTTCCCGCTTCGATCCGTCTCCAGGACACGGAGCGCAATCTCCTCGGGAAGCGCAGCTTCACCATCGACGTCAAGAGCTCGGCAACCTCGCTGACGGCCCTCTTGACCGCCGTCGTGGCGATTGCGACGGCGGCCAGCATCGTCATGATCTGGATCGCGGTGGGCCGTCGACGGCTCCCGCACGGCCGGTTGCGACGCGCGCTCCGCTTCGGCCTGGTGGGAGCCGGCTCCGGCGTCTCGGCGACTCTGATCCTCGCCCAGCTCCTGCTCGTCACCCCTGCCGGCACGGTGTGGATCCCGCGGCTCGTCGTCCCGGCGGGCACGGCATTCCTCCTGGGCTGGTTCTCACCAGGGCCGCTCGCCGACGACGACGAAGAGGACGTGATCGAGGATTGGATGCGCCAAACCGTCCTCGATCCGGGTGCGCGGCGCGATCCCGCCTAGGTCACTGCGAGCATCCGCAGCCCCAACGGACCCGATCGGGAGCAGCGCGACCACCGGCCACGGCCAACCCGACGAGGACGATCCGCGAGCCGCCGACGGATCGCTGCGACGACGGGAGCCGGGACCGATGCAACGATCCAGACGATGGTGGTGGCGGCGGCGAGGCATCCTCATCGCGCGCGCCGTGATGCTGGTCGCGGCCGGGGCGTTCGCCGTCGCGTGGTCCCAGCGTGGTGCCGAGGAGGCGTCCGTGGAGGAGGCCGTCCACGAGCTCGACGGGACGCGGGGCGCCGACGGCGGCTTCCTGCGACCGGCCGGCGGCGTGTACGTCTACGAGGGCATCGGCACCGAGCAGCTCTCGCTCCTCGCCACCGGGCAGCAGTGGGGGCCGCGGCTGCCGGCGTCGGTCGTGCCGGCGAAGTACGGGGGGTGCTGGGTCTTCAAGATCGAGTACAGCACGAACCACCGGCAGTGGACGACCTCCTGCCCACGGGGGCGGGTCCTCGAGGAGGAGGGTGGTCGGACCTTCCATCGGTACCACGGCGAGCGGATGCTCGCCGGCGACCAGACCGGACGAGAAGCCGTCGAGACCTGGGTACCGGGTGCGTGACGGCCTCCCGCTGCGCGTGAGCCGCGATGTGGTGGTCGAGTCGCCCTCGCCGATCGGGACGGTCACCTCCACCGAACAGGGCACGTACTCACTCACGTCGCTGACCCCGCGCCGCTGATCCTCCGTCCGGGGGCGCCGGTCCTCAGCGGGCGCGCGCCTCGACGCGCCGCAACGCGACGACGAACGGCTCCGGGCCCGTCGCCCCCGGGCCCACGTCGACGGCGAGCCCGTTGCCGGTCTCGTGCCACGGGCACGTCTCGCCGTCGAGGTGCTCCACCATCGTTGTGGGGGTCGCCCGCACGTCCGGGAAGGTGACGGTCCCGGCCGCGCCCGACACGAACGCGAACACGGTGTCGCCCCGGGCCGTGTAGCGCACCTCCGCGCCATCGGCGGTGGTCGCCCC
>JANOWV010000043.1:0-5130 GCA_031418075.1 Actinomycetes bacterium | reverse complement strand
CCCAGGTCCACGACCTCCGGGGCGATACGTCGATCGAGGACCGGGCGCGCTTCGACAACTACTACATCGACCAGTACTCGCTGTTCCTCGATCTGGTGATCGCGCTCAAGACGATCGGCTCGCTCTTCGCCTCGAAGCAGTCGTACTGAACGATCGCCCCGCGCTCCGTGGAGGGGACGGACCGCCTTGCCCCGGGGAGAAGACGGACCGCCTTGCCCCGGGGAGAAGACGGACCGCCTTGCCCCGTGGACGGACCGGGGCGCAGACTGCTGCAGTGGGAACGGGCTCGTGGGGACCTGAGGGAACCTTCGACGAACAAGGTGAGTGGGTCCGTCCGGCGGGCCCCGTCGGTGGGCGTCGGCCCGCGGGCGGGTCGCGGGGTGGCTACGGGGGATCGGGTGTGAGGCTGCCCCGCGGGTCGACCGGTGCCCTGCCGACGATGCCGACACTTGTCATCGCGAGCGTCATGGTGCTGCTCGCGTTCGTGCTCGGGCGGGCGAGCGGAGGTGGCGGCGACACCGTGGTGCGCAAGGTGGTCGCAGCGCCGGCCGTCACGACCACGACAGGGGCGCCGATCATGCACACCGTGGCCCGAGGCGAGAGCCTCTCGGCGATCGCGTCCAAGTACGGCATCGAGGCGGGCGTGCTCGCGGCGGCCAATGGGATCACGGATTTCAATCAGGTGCTGGTCGGGCAGGTCCTCAAGGTGCCCGCAGCGACACCGGTGGCAGTGACGACCACCACCAGGGCGAAGAAGTAGCCGAGTTCTCCCGGCGTTCATCGTCCCGCTGCGAGCCGACGGCCGGCGATCGTCGACCATGGTGGCCATGGATATCTTTCGCATCCGACGGGCCCGGTTGCGTGTCCGATCGTGCGCGCTGACCCGCAGCATTTCGATCGTGGCGCTCGCGATGGTGACGGTGTCCACCGTGGCCGTCAGCCCGGCGGCGGCATCGGTGCGGTCGGTCGAGATCCACACCGGCATCGTCTGGCGCACGATCTCCGGCGAGGTGCTGTTGCTCGATCTCTATCTGCCGGACGACGCGAGCACGTCGCGTCCAGCGATGCTGCTCGTGCACGGCGGGGGATGGCGGGGCGGCGATCGGTCCGATCTGGCGCTGGAGGCCGGGGCGATCGCCCAGCGCGGAGGTGTCGCGATCTCCATCGACTACCGCCTCGCGCCCGAGCATCCCTATCCCGCCGCGGTCGATGATGTGATCGCGGCGCTGCGCTGGTTGCGCGACGACGCCCAGGTTCGCAGCTACGGGATCGACACCGCACGGATCGCCGTGGGGGGCGTGTCCGCCGGCGGGCAGCTCGCCGCGATGGCGGGAACGCTGGGACGCGGCTCCGAGCGCGTCGCGGCCGTCGTGACGTGGTCCGGGGTGTTCGACTTCCACGCGCTCGACGTACTCGACCCCGCCGTGCTCGGGTGCGAACCGGCGCGCTGTCCGGCCCTGGCCGCGTTGGCGTCCCCGATCACCCACGTCGGTCCCGGCGACGCACCGACGCTCATCGTCACGGCTCGCAGGGACCAGATCACCCCGGTCGCCCAGGCGAGGGCGATGGCCGCCTCGCTCCGAAGCGCGGGCGTGGACCACGATCTGGTCACCATCTCCGGTACCGGGCACGCGACGCAGCTCGCCCCGGAGGCCGCCGCGTCCTCGCTGGCGTTCCTCGCCCGCACCATCGGGCTCGCCACGATCACGCTCCCCTGATGCCGGCCGCGAAGTTCGGACGCCCCGAGGCCAGTCGCCTGACGGCCGGCTCCCTCCGCGCCCTCGCCTGACGCCCCGTCAGACCCGCGCTAGCGTCGCCCGCGGCCCGTCGGACGATCGGGCCACCGTGCAGGCCCCGGAGTCGGGCCACCGGATCGGGCCAACCAGGAGACGAATCGTGGACGTACGCGACCAGCTGTTCATCGGCGGCGAATGGGTGAAGCCCGAGGGCTCCGGCGTGATCGAGGTGATCTCGCCCCACACCGAAGCAGTGATCGGGTCGGTGCCCGACGCGTCCGCGGCCGACCTCGACAAGGCGGTCGCCGCGGCCCGCCGCGCGTTCGACGACGGCCCGTGGCCGCGGATGACACCCGCGGAACGCGCCGAGGGTCTCAAGCGGCTGTCCGGCGCGCTGCAGTCGCGTGCCCAGGAGATCGCCGACTTGATCTCGAGCCAGAACGGGTCCCCGAAGAGCTGGTCGATCATGGGCCAGGTCTTCTCGGCGACGATGGTGCTCGACACCTACGCCGGGCTGGCCTCCGGGTATGCCTGGGAAGACCGGCGTGACGGCGCCCTCGGCGCGCCGGTGCTCGTGCGCCGCGCCCCGGTCGGCGTCGCCGTGGGGATCATCCCGTGGAACGTGCCGATGTTCATCTCCGCGCTCAAGCTGGGCCCGGCGATGGCGGCGGGCTGTCCGATCGTGCTGAAGCCGGCGCCCGAGACGCCGCTCGACGCGTACCTGCTCGCCGAGGCCGTCATCGAGGCCGACCTTCCGCCGGGCGTGATCAACATCGTCGCGGCGGGTCGTGAGGCAGGGGAGCACCTCCTCACGCACCCCGGTGTCGACAAGGTGAGCTTCACCGGATCGACGGCCGTCGGTCGACACATCGGTTCGGTGTGCGGCGGGCAGCTCAAGCGTTTCACGCTCGAGCTCGGGGGGAAGTCGGCGGCGATCGTCCTCGACGACGCCGAGCTCGACGACGCCACGATGGGCAACCTCGTGATGTCGGGGCTCATGAACAATGGTCAGGTCTGCGGCGCGCAGAGTCGGATCCTCGTGAGCCGGAAGCGCTACGACGAGGTCACCGAAGCACTCGGTGCCGCGGTCGGCGCGCTGAAGGTCGGCGATCCGCTCGACGACTCCGTCCAGGTCGGCCCGCTCGTAGCGGAGCGACAGCGTGATCGGGTCGAGGGGTTCCTCGAGGCCGGGAAGTCGGCCGGCGCCCGCGCCGTCGTCGGCGGTGGACGCCCGGCCGATCTCGATACCGGGTGGTACATCGAGCCGACCGTCTTTGCGGATGTCACGAACGACATGAGGATCGCCCGCGAGGAGATCTTCGGGCCGGTGCTCTCGGTGATCCCTTACGACGACGAGGCGCAGGCGATCGCGATCGCCAACGACTCCGACTACGGGTTGTGCGGTTCCGTGTGGACCGCCGACGCCGAGCACGGTGCCGCCGTGGCGGCGCAGGTGCGCACCGGTGTCGTGGCGATCAACTCCTCGATGATCCTCGACTTCAACGCACCCTTCGGTGGCTTCAAGCAGTCGGGCATGGGTCGTGAGCTGGGACCCGAGGGCATCGATCCGTACACCGAGCTCCAGTCGATCATCCTGCCGGCCGGGTGATCCGTCCTCCAGATCTGGTCGTCCGCCGATTGAGCCGTCAGGTGATCCCGCCTCGCTCGGTCCGTCTCCAAGGGGAGTGCGTTCCATGTCCGTGATGTCGATGGCGCGCTTCAACTGCGTGCAGCCAGGGGTGCAGGCCGACGAGATGTCGGCGCGGTACCAGGCGTTCGTGGAGATGGCCGGCTACGCCGACGAGCACGGCTTCGCGATGGTGACGCTCGAGGAGCACCACGGGGCCGAGAACGGCTGGAGCCCGTCGCCGCTCGTCATGGCGGGGCTGGTCTTCGGCCGCACGAAGTCCATCGGTATCTCGTTGTCGGCGCTGCTGCTGCCGCTGCACGATCCTCTTCGAGTCGCGGAGGACCTTGCGGTGCTCGACCTGGCGAGCGGTGGACGCATGACGACGATCGTCGGCCTCGGGTACCGGCCGTCCGAGTACGCCGCGCACGGCAAGGACTGGTCGAAGCGCGGTGCGCTGATGGACGAGGGCCTCGACGCCTTGCTGAAGGCATGGACCGGGGAGCCGTTCGAGTATCGGGGCACAACGGTGCGGGTCACGCCCACACCCGTCACCCAGCCCCACCCGATGCTCCTCGTCGGTGGGACCAGTAAGCCGGCGGCGCGCCGGGCGGCCCGGTTCGGGCTCCCCATGTTCCCGGCTGCGCACCTCCCGGAGATCGAGGCCTACTACTACGAGCAGTGCGCGGAGCAGGGCACGCAAGGCTTCTGCATGATGCCGTCGGCCGACACGGCGATGACGCACGTTGCCGATGATCCCGATCGGGTCTGGTCAGAGCTCGGTGAGCACTTCCTCCACGAGGCGAGTACGTACTCGTCGTGGCAGACCCCGGACATCAAGTCGGCGGTCCACTCGCACGCGACCAGCGTCGAGGACCTGCGAGCCGAAGGTATCTACCAGGTCCTCACGCCTGATGAGTGTGTGACGCGCGCAACGGAGACGGGCGCGATCAACCTCCATCCTTTGGTCGGCGGGATGCCGATCGACGCGGGCTGGGACAGCCTGCGCCTCTACTGCGAGCAGGTGCTGCCCAACCTGCCGCGCTGAGTCGCCTGGCCTACGAGATTGGTGTGACGCCGGAGCGCGACTGACGCAGCCGCGAGGTGGCTCGTTCCGCTCGATCGGGAGTGGGATACTCGCTTCGAACCCCGTTCGATACCGAGAAGGGTCCTTTCGAATGCGCCGACGCCCACCTGCGATGCGAACGATTCTGTGCCTGCTGGCGATCGTCGGACCCAGCGTGGGGACGACGTCGCTTGCCTGGGCCGGAGTGGCGGACAAGCCGCTGCCGGTGAAGACCTGGCGCAAGACGGCCAACGACATCTGCCGTCAGGCGAAGCAGCTCCGGAGCGAGATCGCCAGCGAGGTGTTCGCGGACCTGGCCCAGGACGAGCAGCCCAGCGCAGCGTTGTTGACGGACTACGTCGGCCAGATCGAGCCCGTCGTGCAGCAGCAGATCGACTCAATCGGCGCGCTGGAGGAGCCCACGAGCCTCGAGAAGAAGGTCGCGAAGCTCCTGAAGACGGCACGCAAGGAGCTCGATGCACTGGTGGCGGAGCCCTCGAACTTCACCGAGGCGAACCCGTTCAGCGCGACCGAGCTCGCGGCGAAGAAGCTGAAGCTGCAGCAGTGCGCCTAGGTGTTTGAGGAGCCGGTGTTCGAGGAACCGGTGCCTGAAAAGCCGGTGTTCGAGGAACCGGTGCCTGAAGAGCACACCTTCCAGGTCGGTGAGCTCGACCAGGCGATCGCGCAGGCGCTCGCCGACG
>JANOWV010000042.1:0-2022 GCA_031418075.1 Actinomycetes bacterium | reverse complement strand
GGGTCGGCTGCTGCGGTTGCGGTTGCGACCGCCGCGCGACCCGCGCCGACGTCGCCGTGGCGCACCGGTCCCGGGCTCGCCGGGAGCGACTCCCCCGGATCCGTTCTCAGCGCGCGGGGCTTGCGAGGACGGCGCCTCGCTCGTCGCCGAGGCTGACGTCGGCTCGTTCGTCGGCTCCTGCATCGGCTCGTCCGCCGGTTCGTTCATCGGGGCCGGCGTCGGGTTCGGGGTTGTCGTCTCGTCTGTCATCTGGCGTTCCTTTGCTCGTCGCGCGTGCGTCGTCGGACGCATGCGGGGCGCGATCGGCTTCCAGCGGCTCATGCCGCGCGCCGTCGCGTTCGATCCATTGATGGGTTCGCAGCACCCGGTCCTCACCTTCAGACCGAGCACCTCCTGCAAGCGCACGCAGAGCACCGATCAGCTCGACCGGCCGGATCCCGCGTGGCTGGGTACCGACTTCTACTGCTACTGCGCCGTCGACCACGGTGAGTCGACGGATCCCTGGCCTGAGGTCTTCGACGACGGGTCGGCCCTTCCGCGTCGTCTCGATCGATATCGCATCGGCCGCCAAGGCCCGCTCGACCGCGAGCTCGAGCTCCACCAGCTCCATCGCCGGCCGGATGCGGTACTCGACACTTGTGATGGCTTTCTGGAGGGCGGGTGCCCGTGGCGCGAGGAGCACAGCACCGTCGACTTCGATTCCGACCGGGAGCGTCTCCGAGAGCGCTTCCGAGAGCGGCGCCAGATCGATCGGCCGCACGAGCTCGAGATCCAGGTACTCGGCATCGCTCTCGTGGCCCACACCGAGTGCGAGCCCGAGGCTCACCCGCGGCCTGGGGTTGAAGCCCTCGGTGAACGCCAGCGGCAGCTCGGCGATGCGGAACGCGCGCTCGAAGCCGCGCGCGAGGTCGCGGTGCGAGACGAAGCGAACCTTGCCGAGCTCGGAGAAGCGGAGCCGGACCGGGAAACCACGATCACCGCGCACGGCCGACCTCCGCAACTCGGGCTCGCATCCGGTCCGACTGCTCGGTCGGCTTCGGCTCCCGCCGCGCCGTTCCCAGGAACTGCACCGGAACCGCGCCACCGGCCGCAAGGTCCTGTCCCGTCCCCTGGCTCCCGCCCGCGGGTGCGACGGTCGCCGCGACCACGTGCTCGATCCCATGACCCGTGCACACGCCGCAGTCGTAGCAGGGCGTCCATCGGCAGTCGGGCAGCCCGTGCTCGTTGAGCGCGGCCCGCCAGTCCTGCCACAGGAAGTCGCGGTGCAAACCGGCGCTGATGTGGTCCCAGGGCAGCGGCTCGTCCTCGTGGCGATGACGAGTGACGTACCAGTCCGGGTCGAGACCTTCCGCAGCCATGGCGTCCATCCAGCGACCCAGGTCGAACGACTCGCTCCATTCCTGGAACGTCCCGCCCGCGCGCCAGACGCGCTCGATCACCCGTCCGAGGCGACGATCGCCACGGCTCACGATCCCCTCGGCAAACGTCGCCGCGGGGTCGTGCCACTTCAGCTGCGCCCCGGTGCGCCGGGTGGCGTCGCGCACCAGACTGATCTTCCGCTGCAGCTCCTCGATCGAGTTCTGCCCGAACCACTGGAACGGCGTGTGCGCCTTGGGCACGAACCCGCCGAGCGAGACCGTGCAGCTCGCGCCCTTCGTGTGCTTGCGACCGACCGCGACGACGTTCTTGGCGAGCTCGGCGATCCCGAGCGTGTCCTCGTCGGTCTCGGTGGGCAGCCCGGTGAGGAAGTAGAGCTTCACGCGTCGCCAACCGTTGGAGTACGCACCATCGACCGCGGCGTAGAGGTCCTCTTCGGTGATCAGCTTGTTGATGACGGTGCGCAGACGCCAGGTACCCGCCTCGGGAGCGAAGGTCAAGCCGGTGCGGCGCACCTTCTGGATCTGGGCCGCGATCCCGACGGTGAACGCGTCGACCCGGAGCGACGGGAGGGCCACTCCGACTCCGCCGGTGCCCTCCTGGCAGCCGACGAGGTCGGCGACGACGCCCTCGATCCCAGAGAAG
>JANOWV010000041.1:0-2928 GCA_031418075.1 Actinomycetes bacterium | reverse complement strand
AACGGCGCAGGGGTCGGGTCGCCGGTCGTCCCGGAGGTGGAGAAGATCGCCGAGAAGATGCCCTTCATCGTCGGGTCCGCAGGATCGAGACAGAGGAGCCCGCCGTAGGGGTCGCCGTGCCGGTCGCGATACGAGCGGATCGCGTCCTTGTCGATGAACGGGACCTTCTCGTGGTAGTCGTCCATCGACGAGATGTCGTCGGGGGTGATCCCGGCAGCGTCCCACGTCTCGCGGATGAGCCCGGATCGTTGGTACGACCAGGGGACGAGGTCGCCGAGGAGCTTCTCCTCGCGCTGGCGGTCGATGTCGGCGCGCGACATCTGCTCGATCTCGGGTGAGAAGTAGCGCCGGCTCGGGTCGAGCGTCATGCGTCGGTCGCCGGGCGTTCCTTGAGCTCGACCGGGTAGATGTGCGACGGTGCGATCCCGCGCCCATCGCCCATCCAGGTCGCCAGTGCTCCGCCCTCGCGCCACCCGCTGCAGATGCCGGTCCGCTCGTCGTCCGGTGGCATCTCGGGCAGCGCCCCGTGCTCACGGGTGTAGCTGCGGAGGCCGACGTACCCGTGGAAGAGTCCCGCGATTGCAAGGTCCGAGATCAGCGAGTTGAGGTGCGTGCAGGAGCACTCGCCCCCGAGACGGGCGAGCGCCTCGCTGGTGAACCCGCGCGCGAGCTTCAGTCCGACCAGGCGCTGGACGAAGGCGGGGGCATCGAAGCACTCCCCGTACGGCAGTGCGTCGGCGACGACCTCGATGCGCGTGACCTCCATCGTGGCGAGGGAGACCCACATCTCGAGGCGGTACTCGTGCAGCACGGTGTGGCCACCCTCGGGCTCGCCGTACCGGTCGCGCAGACGCCCGCGGACCCGGAGATCCTCGCCCTCGTACCAGAGGCCGACGGCCTTCTCGCGCTCGATGCTCTCGGTAGGCAGGTCGAGGAACGGCTCGTGGGCTTCGACCGGCACGGGGCACAGGCTACCGGGAGGTGGGGGACTGTCGCTCTGACCGTTGCTCGGCGTACTGTCCGCCGATCGCAATCGGGCCGGAACCGACGAAAGGGATCGAACATGGGCAAGGACTGGGCGGGCATGATCCGGGACACCGCACAGGAGCAGATCGCCGAGCCGGTGCTCGCGGCGGGGATCCTGCAACCGGCCCGCACGTGGGGCTCGATGGGGCTCGGTCAGGTCAGCGGCCTCGTCGGCAACATCATGCGGATCAAGAACAACAAGAAGGCCGGTGGTCTCGCGAAGCAGGGCCTCGTGCGATTCCGTCAGGCACTCGTGGCATGCACCGCCGACAAGGTCTACGCGTTCAACTCGAAGCCCTCGCGCGGCGCGTGGAAGGTCACCGAGCCGGTTGGCTCGTGGGACCGGAGCGACCTGCGAGTGACGATGGCAGACAAGAAGATCACCAAGGCCGTCACCATCGACGTCGTCTCCTCGGGGGAGCACTTCGAGCTCGAGGCGACGACAGTCGGCTCGCAGGGGATCAACGACGCGCTGTTCTCTGAGCTCGCGAAGCTCTCCTGAGCCGCGAGGGCATCACTCGCGGCCGTCGGTCGACGCCTCCGCTGGTGCGGCCAGCTGCCCCGACATGCGGTCGACGAACGAGCCGCGCCCGAGTGCGGCGCGGCCGGCCTGCGCGAATTCGGCCCGCCGACGCCAACCGGCCGCGATCATCCTGGGGCGCAGCATCTTGTGGGCCGGGAGGTAGCCGAGCTCCCAAACCGTGAGCAGGCCCCAGAACGCGAGGTCGCTCCCCGTCCCGCCGGGGAGCAACCGGGCCTGGAAGCGCATCGAGATGTGGACGTAGTGGACGATCGTGTTCGCGATGGCGTCGGCGAGGACTCCCGGCGGGACGTCGATGATGCTCGCGGCATTCCCGGGTGGCTGGTCCGATCGGGTGACCGCCCGTCTGCGGAGGTCCACGCTCCAGTACTCGTCGCCGACGCGAAACGACACGGGACGCGGGGCGGCGATCCGTCCCGCGAAGGGTGGGAGGGCTTTCGCGAACCGGCGGAAGAACGCGTCGAAGTCCTCGAACGTGAGTGCCCGATCGGCCTCCTCGTGGAGCGCACGGGTGATCGCGGGCTGGGCGATGTCGGCCAGTTCGGCGAGGTGCGTCTCGCGGTCGGCGTACCAGTCGAAGTCCGCCCGCGTGAAGCCCTTGGTGCTGTCCCAGGAGTCGCCCGGGGCCATCGTCACGATCTCGATCGCGGTGTCGGGATGCCCGGCCTCGTACGCGGCCTTCACCTCTGGTGGGGTGATGAGGTGCTGGTTGCAGTGCCTCGACTCGGGATGGAGGAGCCCGACCATGCTGGCGAACGGCACCGCGAAGCGGGGGGCGGTCTCGTCGACGGCATCGCTGAAGTCGTCGATGAACGTCTGGCGTGAGATGCGTCCGAGATCGGAAGGGTCGTCGGCCTCGTAACAGTTCGGGTAGCCCTGCGCGAAGGAGTGGCTCTTCAGCACGACGTCGGGACGACCGAAGGCACGGACCACCCGCTTCAGCGGCTTCCCGCGGATCTTGCAGTCGTTCACGTCGAAGACGACGGCGTCGCGGTCGCGGATCGCGAAGAGGGTGTCGTCGAACCCGTACTGGAAGGACCCGACCGTCACCGACGGGGCGAGCTCGTGCGTCGTGCCGTGCTTGACCTCCGTCACGTGCTCGAACCCGAGCCGGCGGAACTCGCCGACCATGAAATCGATGCCGAACTTCGGCACGAGCACCTTGGTGCTGCGCTCGAGCCGGCGGATGGTGGGGTAGTGGAAGTGATCGAAGTGATCGTGGGTGATGTAGACGTAGTCGGGACGGAGCCACGCCGGGTCGATGTCACCGGTGGGTGGGAAGTGCCACCACGATCGCCAGTACGCGGAACCTGAGAACCAGGGGTCGACGAGGATGGTCGGCCCGCTGGTCTCGATGAAGA
>JANOWV010000040.1:0-2422 GCA_031418075.1 Actinomycetes bacterium | reverse complement strand
GGCAGGCGATGGCGACGAGGCGTCGGGACACGCGCGGACGTTACTCCTGCCTCGCCCGACCGAGGGGTGTCCGTAGCCGTCGCCGACGCAGTGGGTGCCGACGCAGTGGGTGCCGAATCAGTGGGTGCCGAATCAGTGGGTAGTGGTCCCGTCGGCGAGCACCGCGTGGGGGAGGCAGTGCTCGTCGTACTCGGCGATCGTGATGGGCCCGGCGTCGTCGCCACAGGTGGGACACGTCGGGTCGCGACGCACCTTGAAGGTGCGGAACGACTGCTCGAGCGCGTCGTAGGCGAGGAGTCGCCCGATGAGCGGGTCGCCGAGGTCGAGGAGCAGCTTGATCGCTTCGAGCGCCTGGATCGACCCGATGATGCCCGGGAGCACCCCGAGGACACCCGCCTCTGCGCAGCTCGGTGCGAGCTCCGGCGGCGGGGGCTCGGGGAGCATGCAGCGATAGCACGGTCCCTCGTAGGGCTTGAAGACCGTGACTTGGCCCTCGAAGCGGAAGATCGATCCGTGCACGACCGGCGTGCGCGTGAGCACCGACGCATCGTTGAGGAGGTAGCGGGTGGGGAAGTTGTCGGTGCCGTCGACGACGACGTCGTAGTCGGCGAGCATCTCGAGGACGTTGTCGGCACCGAAGCGGACGTCGTACGTGACGACGTCGACATCGGGATTCAGCTGCGTGAGCGTCTTCTTCGCGGAGTCGACCTTGCGGTCACCGATGCGATCCATGTTGTGGAGGATCTGGCGTTGGAGGTTCGACGCATCGACGACGTCCATGTCGACGATCCCGAGCGTGCCGACACCTGCGGCGGCGAGGTACAGCGCGGCGGGGGAGCCGAGCCCACCCGCGCCGAGGAGCAGGACCTTGCTCTCGAGCAGCCGCTGCTGGCCCGCGACGCCGACCTCGGGGAGGAGGACGTGGCGCCCGTACCGGGTGCGCTGCTCCGGCGTGAGGACCGCGGGAGTGGTCCAGGGGCGGTCTTCGTTCTTCCACTGGCCGAAGCCACCCGACATCGAGACGATGTTGGTGTAGCCGAGGTCCTGAAGGGTCTCCGCGGCGAAGGCGGAGCGGACCCCGCCGGCGCAGTAGACGACGATCTCGGCGTCGTGGTCGGTGAGTCGGTTCTCGATCTGGCTCTCGAGGTGGCCACGGGGGATGAACACGGACCCCGGGATCGAGCCCTGTTCGAACTCGTCCTGCTCGCGCACGTCGAGGAACGTCGCCTCGCCCAGGCGCGTCTGGGCGCCGGCAGGGTCGATCTCGCGGATGCGCTCCTTGGTCTTCGCGAGGAGCTCACGGAAGCCGGCCATGGGGGGATCCTGTTCTCGGGTGCTGACGCTTCGTACCGAGTGAAATGCTACCCCGAAGGTCGGATATTCCCAACCGCATCTTGAGCCCCAGAATCCCCGACGCTGGAGCCTTGGGGGGCCGGGGTCCTGGGAAGGGGACTCAGCACCGTTCTACGAGCGCCGGGAGGAACTCGCCGAGCGGATCCCGCACGACGGCCGCCGCGACTGGGTCGAACGGGGTCTCCTGGGCGTTGGCGATCACCAGCCGGGCCCCGTTCCCCACCGCGAGCTCGGGGAGTCCCGCGACGGGGTAGACGGTCAGCGAGGTACCGAGGGCGAGGAAGAGGTCGGCGCCGGCCGCGGCGCGCTGGGCCCGCTCCAGGTCCTCGACGACGAGGTTCTCGCCGAAGCTGATCGTGGCCGACTTGAGGATCCCCTCGCACCGTGGGCAGGCAGGGTCGTCCTCGCCCGCGCGCACCCGGTCGAGTGCCTCGCCCATCGGGGCGCGGTAGTCACACGAGAGGCACTTCACGTGATGGACGGTGCCGTGGATCTCGATGAGGCGCTCGGGGTCCGATCCCGCGGCCTGGTGGAGGCCGTCGATGTTCTGGGTGACGAGCGTGTGCACCCGTGCGCGTTGCTCGAGCTCGGCGACAGCCCGGTGGCCGGCGTTCGGCTCCGCCTGCCAGACCTCGCTCTCGATGCGATTGCGCCAGGCGCGTCGGCGGACATCCGGATCGGCGACGTAGTACTGGAGGGTCGCGGTCTTCTCTGCGCCGGGGTTCTTCGTCCACACACCCTGGGGACCGCGGAAGTCGGGGATGCCGGACTCGGTCGAGATCCCCGCGCCAGTCAGCACGACGATGCGCTCGGCGTCGCGCACCCACTCGGCAATCCGGTCGATCACTGCATCTGCCGGTGCGGGATCTCTCCCTCCACCGTAGGAGTCCGCCTCGTCACGCATCAGCCCAGAGGAGCGAGTTCCGGATCCGGGTCTTGAGCGTCACGGCGGCGAGGCTACCGGAGGGCGCTCGATTCGCGGCTCGAGGAGTGGGACGACGGCGTGTCCACTGCGACCTTCGCGTCACGGTGGCGCTCCCATGCCCACTGAGCAGCGTCGCGGCATACG
>JANOWV010000039.1:0-6322 GCA_031418075.1 Actinomycetes bacterium | reverse complement strand
GGACTCGGGAACTCGCCGCTGTCGAGGCGCGCGAACTCGTCGTTGCTGAGCGCGACCGCCGGCAGACGGTCACCGACCTCGAGACCCTGCTGGTCAGCGAGGACCGGGTTGATCAGCACCTCTCGAGCACGACGGGGGTCGGGCATGCGACCTTCGAGGACCTTCTTCCTCCCGAACGCGAACCCGGCCGACCCGCGCGAAGCGAGCGTGATCCCGAACCCGTCGGGGTTCCGGGCGTTCGCCGGCAGCATCACGAGGCCGTCTTCCCGACCGGCTTCGGCCACCTGCGGCAGCCGGGCGATCTCCGACCCCCGGAGCGGACTGCCGGTGCCGAGGTCGGGGTTCACGAGGATGTCCGCGGCCTTCGTGTCCTCGAGCAGGCGCGAGAAGGCAGTGTCGGTGCGGCGCGCGCCCGCGACTGCGGCGAGCGTCGCCCCGCCCGCGATGCCCACGAGCAACGCGAGCGCGAGCAGCGCGCGCCAACGACTGCGGAGCTCCACTCGGAAGCGGAGCCAGACTGCGGCCAAGGTTCGCCTACGCGCTCGGTGAGGCGGCACCCGCGGCCGCGGCGGTCTCGATACGACCATCACGCATGAGCACGATCCGGTCGCCTGCCGCCGCGACGTCATCGTCGTGGGTCACGAGCAGGATCGTCTGACCACCCGCGTGAAGACGGCGGAACAGCTCGAGCACCTCGTGACCCCCCTCGGAGTCGAGGGCGCCGGTGGGCTCGTCAGCGAGCAACAGTGTCGGTTCGTTCGCGAGCGCACGCGCGATCGCGAGTCGCTGCCGCTGACCACCCGACAGCACGCCGGGCGCCTCCTTGGACTTGTCGGCGAGGCCGAGAAGGTCGAGCAGATCCCGGGCCCGGGTCTCGGCCCGCTTACGGGGCGCGCCCGCGATGACCGCAGGGAGCGTGACGTTCTCGAGCGCGCTCATCCCCTCGAGCAGGTTGAAGAACTGGAACACGATCCCGATGTGGGTGCGGCGCATGATCGCGAGCTCGTCCTCGCTCTTGCCGACCAGCGATTCACCCGCGAGGAAGAGCTCGCCGTCGGTGGCGGTGTCGAGCCCTGCGACGAGATTCAGCAGCGTCGACTTCCCGCAGCCCGACGGGCCCATCATCGCGACGAACTGACCTGGCTGCATCGAGAAGTCGACGCCGCGGAGCGCACGCACCGGTGCACCTTCGGACTCGAATGTCTTGCGCAACCCCAAGGTGGCGACTACAGCCCCGTTCGTCGCCTTCGCCATCGACTCGCTCATGTGCTTCCTCCCGTGACATTGATCATGTAGGCACGAACTGCCTGCTGACGGCCCTTGACCGCTTGTTCGCCCATGTCGTCGCACACCGGTGCATTCGAGAGCGCGACCCGAGTGGCGTCGCTCATCACGATGCGGCCTTCCGGACGCGCGATGTCCTGGAGCCGCTGGGCGAGGTTCACCGTGTCGCCGATGAGCGTGTACTCGAGCCGCTCCTCGGAACCCAGGAGCGCAGCCGCGACGGGACCCGTCGACAACCCGATCCCCAAGCCGAAGCGCGCGAGACCTTCGGCCTCCCATCGCGCATTCACGACCTCTTGGCGCTCGAGCATCGCTCGCGCGGCCGCGAGCGCGAGGTCGGCATGATCTTCCTGGGGCACCGGCGCGCCGAAGCACGCCATGACCGCGTCGCCGATGAACTGCATCACGGTGCCGCCGATGTCAAGGATGGCGTGGTTCATCTCGGCCCGGTGCTCGTTCAGCTGGTGGGCGAGGTCGCTCGGGTCGGTCTGCTCCGCGATCCCGGAGTACCCACGGATGTCCGACATCAGCACGGTGACGACGAGCTCTTCGGTGTCTCCGATGCGTCCGCCCGCGCTGCGCACGACCTCGGCGACTCCGCCGGGGAGCAAGCGGCTCAGCGTCTCGCCCTGCTCCTCACGGTCGACGATCGCGTCGTGCAGCATCCGGAGCCGGCGCAATGAGCCCGACATCCCGGCGCTTGCACCCTGCGACAACCGCAAGAAGAGCTTCTCGACATCTGCGGCGACGGCAGCGGGCGTCGTCCCCTTCGCTGCCGCGATCGCCTTGATCGGGCGGCCCTGCGCGACCTGCTGGAGCAGCTCTTCGTCCTCCGCGCTCAGATCACCTCCACCGGTGACCGGTCGTACCAGTGCTTCGACGATCGTCGGATCCAACACCGACCCGCCACTGGCGACCTCACGGACGGCACGGGCGAGCTGGTCACCCTCGGCGATGCGATCCTTCAAGAGGTACGCGTACCCCGCGGCACCGTCGGCGAGCAATGCCACGGCATACTCGGGGTCATCGAACTGGGAGAGCACCACCACTCCGGTGCCAGGGTGGCGCTTCCGGAGCTCCTTGGCCGCGTCGATGCCTTCGCTCTGGAAGTTCGGCGGCATCCGGATGTCGGTGACGAGCACCTGGGGTGCTGCGGCCTCGGCGCCCGCGATGAGCTCGTCGTAGTCGCCGGCCACCCCCACGATCTCGAGATCGTCCTCGAGCATCAGGAGCGCGCGTACGCCCTCCCGCACGATGACGTTGTCGTCGGCAAGGAACACGGTGATCGACGTCGACACTTCCCCCATTGCCCCAATTGAGCGCCTCGGGGCTCGAACCCACAAGGTGGCTCACGCCCTACTCCGGGGGGGTGCCAGCATCCCCGGATTTGCCTGGGTACCCCCATCGATGCCGGACGAGCCGTTCCGTACGGTAGCGACGAGTCCGAAACCGTCGGAGGCACCATGCGCATCGAGTCGTCGGCACTGTCGCTCTCGTGGATCCCGTCCGAGGCTGTCACCGGCCTGCCGAAGCAGTTCTTCGAGACCGGGGTCACCCACTACGACGAGCCGCCCCCCGACTCGGTGTCGAGTGCCGATGAGCTCGAGGCGCTGCGTCTGGCAGGTCGCTTCCGGTTCGCGAACTCACTCTCGGCGTGGATCGAGGTGCACGACGGGAGCATCGTGGACGCCGGCTACTCGGGCGGCGGCGCGATGGGGCTTACGACGGTGTCGCTTGCGGGCCGGAGTGCGGTGTTCAACCCGGTCGCCCTTCCCGACATCACGCAGGAGCCCGAGCTCCGCGGCACGAGCGCGCGCTTCGTACAGACGGCGGGAGGCCGAGCGCCTCTGCCGGCACCCCGCCACGTGAAGCATCCGCCCTTCTTCCAGCTCAAGCCGCCGGATGTCTGGACGACGATCGCGCTCACGATCAACATCGACGGGTCTTCGAAGTTCGAGCTGGTCGGTGCGAGCGTGTTCCCCCGTCACTGGGTCTACGACCACACCGGGAACCTCGCCGCGAAGGCCGGACTCGCCGACTTCAAGGACTGGTATCGGACCTCGTTCGGCAAGCACACGCCCTGGGGCAAGATGGACTCGAAGGCCTACGTCACCGCGGTCGAGACGGCGCTCTAGCGCCAGCTCTCGGGCCAGATCATGCGCAGTGGGACCAAGCCCGAGCTGCGCAGCATCAAGAAGGGGCAGGCGCTGGTCGCACAAGGTGATGCGGGCGACGACCTCTTCCTCCTGCTCGACGGCGTCCTCGCCGTGGTCGTCGACGGAGCACCGATCGCCGAGGTCGGCCCAGGGGCGATCCTCGGCGAGCGGGCGGTCCTCGAAGGCGGTGTGCGCACCGCGACGCTCCAGGCCGTGACCAACTGCCGGGTCGCCGTGGCCTCGAGCGCGCAGATCGACCGGGCCGCACTCGTTGCGCTGAGCACCGGGCACCATCGGGAATCCACTGACGGTCGATAGCGTCAGCGACGTGGAGCGCCATCGTGGCTGACGCCGTCGTCGTCGGCGCGGGACCCAATGGGCTCGTCGCCGCGGTGACGCTGGCGCGCGCCGGGTGGAAGGTGACGCTGTTCGAGGCCGCGGGGAGCGTGGGGGGCGGAACGCGATCCGCGGCCCTCACAGAGCCCGGGTTCGTCCACGACGTGTGCTCGGCGATCCATCCGCTGGCCCTCGCGTCACCAGCGCTTTCGGAGCTCCCGCTGGCCGAGCACGGGTTGGAGTGGATCCAACCGTCGGTGCCACTCGCGCACCCGCTCGACGGCGGCCGGTCGGCGATCCTCGAACGGTCCGTAGCCGACACCGCGCACCGATTGGGATCCGACCGGCGGTCCTACGACCGATTGTTTGCGCCACTCGTCGAGCACGGGCAGTCGATCGTCGACGCGATGCTCTCGCCACTCCGAGTGCCACGCGCGCCCCTGACCCTCGGTCGGTTCGGCGTGCACGCGATCCGCTCGGTTCGCGCGCTCGCACAGGCACGCTTCGACTCCGACGAGGCCCGGGCGCTGCTCGCCGGGTCGGCCGCGCACTCGATGCTCTCGCTCGATGCCCCCGGCACCGGCGGGTACGGCCTGTTCCTCACGCTCCTGGGCCATCTCGTCGGATGGCCGATGGCGAGGGGTGGATCGCAAGCACTCGCCGACGCGTTGGCCGCGCTGCTCCTGGCGAACGGCGGCGAGATCGTCACCGACCACGCGATCACCTCGCTGCGCGACCTTCCCCGCGCCGATGCCACCGTCCTCGACGTCACGCCCCGTCAGCTGCTCGCGATCGCGGGTGACGACGTGCCGACGCGCTACGCGAACACGCTCGGGAAGTTCCGTTACGGGCCCGGGGTGTGCAAGATCGACTGGGCGCTCGACGGACCCATTCCCTGGACGTCGCCCGAAGTGGCCGGCGCCGCAACGGTGCACGTCGGCGGCACGCTCGACGAGATCGCCGCCGGTGAGGCGGAGGTGCAGGCCGGGCGGCATCCCGAGCGACCGTTCGTGATCGTCGTGCAGCCCACGTTGTTCGACACGACGCGCGCCCCGGTCGGGAAGCACACCGCGTGGGCCTACTGCCACGTACCGTCGGGTTCGGATGTGGACCAGACCGAGGCGATCGAGCGGCAGATCGAACGGTTCGCGCCGGGCTTCAAGGAGCAAGTGCTCGCCCGCCACACCATGGGCCCGAGCGCACTCGAGTCGTACAACGCCAACTACATCGGCGGCGACATCAACGGCGGGATCGGCGATCTGCGCCAGCTCGTCACCCGTCCCGTTGCCGCACGCCGACCATGGAAGACGCCACTCGCGGGCGTGTACCTCTGCTCGTCGTCGACCCCGCCCGGTGGCGGCGTCCACGGGATGTGCGGTTGGCACGCCGCGCAGACGGTCCATCGCGACCACCGAAGCGGCCGCTGATGGGAGCCGTGCGGATGCGCTTCGCGACCGAGCTTCGCGAGCGGTGGCGCAGCTGGTTGGCGCTCGCACTGCTCATCGGTCTCGCGTCCGGATTCGTGATCGCCGCCGCCGCCGGAGCGCGGCGGACCGACACCGCCTACGAGCGCTTCCTGCGCGATCAGCGCGCGTACGACGTGCTCGTGTTCAACGATTTCTGCCCCGGCCCGGCCGACCTCGAGCCCGGTGAAGCGCCGTTCGAGTGCGACGTCACGAAGGTCGCCGACTTCCCCCAAGTGGAGGAGGCAGCCCTGATCCAGGCCGTCAGTGGCGACCTCCGGACGTCGCGCGGTCGCTCGCTGCAGCCGAACGGCAACCCGGACTACACCGGCCCGGGCGAGGTGACCGTAGCCGGGAGCCCGGACGGCTCCTTCGGCCGTGCAGTGAACCGCAGCCGCGTGCTCGAGGGGCGCCTGCCGCGCGACGACGCACCGAACGAAGTTGCACTCTCCAAGGAACTGGCGCGACGGGGAGACGTGCAGGTCGGCGACACCCTGCGGGCCCACTTCCGGACCAGAGACCAGAAGGAGGTGCGCCGCGATCTCGAGGTCGTCGGTATCGAGATCGCTCCCGGCGAGCTCGTACCCCCGTCGGGGAACTACTTCGCGATCGCGCGCGTCAGCAAGGCGCTCCTCGAGGTTGCCACCGCCGAGGACTGGGAGAGCCAGACGGGCCTCGCCTTGCGGCTCGTGGACGGTGACCGCAGCATCGCGGCCCTCCAGCGCGAGATCGAGGACCGACGACTCCGTGCATTCATCGGCTTCGCCCAGAGCGACTCCACGGCGTCCATCGAGCGATCGATCCGTCCGCAGGTCGTCGCACTCGCACTGCTGGCCCTGTTCGCGGGTCTGGCGGTGATCGCGGTGTTCGGAACCGCGCTCGCCCGCCAGGCGTGGACCGAGTCCGAGGGGTACCCCGCGCTCTGGGCGCTCGGAATGCAACGCCGACAGCTCGTCGCGTTGACCCTCTTGCGTGCCGCGGCCGTCGGGGTGCTGGCGGCCCCGCTCGCGGTGTTGAGCGCGATCGCGCTCTCGCCGTTGACTCCGATCGGGGCGGCCAGAGATGCCGAACCCCGGCCCGGTC
>JANOWV010000038.1:0-3230 GCA_031418075.1 Actinomycetes bacterium | reverse complement strand
TCTGGCCCGCCATGCTCCTCGCGGCGGGAGAGGCACTGCCGAAGTGCGTGTTCGCGCACGGATATCTGCTCGTCGGTGGCGAGAAGATGAGCAAGACCTCGCTCAACCAGATCAGTCCGGCCGACCTCGTGACGACGTTCGGTGTCGATGGCTTCCGCTACCACTTCCTCGCCGATCAGCGCTTCGGTCCCGACGGTGACTTCAGCTACGAGGGGATGTTGGCCCGCTACAACGCCGACCTCGCGAACAACTTCGGGAACCTGGCGAGTCGCGTGCTCAACATGGCGGTTGGGTACTGCGACGGCGTGGCGCCGGCCGATCGGGCCGAGGGTCCGCTCGTCGCGGAAGTCGCGCGGGCCTTCGAAGGCGCGACCGCAGCGCTGGAGCAGCTCGACTACTCGGGAGCATGCGGCGCCGTGTGGGACCTCATCGGCGCGGCCAACTCGTTCATCGAGGACACCGAGCCGTGGAAGCTGCACAAGGCGGGCGATCCCGCGGTCGCCGGTGTCATCGGCGACTGCCTCGAGGCGCTGCGCGTGATCGCGCTCCTGGCATCACCGGTGGTCCCCAACGCGTCGGCCGAGCTGTGGAACCGACTCGGTCTTCCCGGCACCCCGGACGAGCAGCGACTCCCCGACGCGGCCGCGTGGGGGCTCGGCCCGGTCGGCACGCCGCTGAGGAAGGGAGACCCACTCTTCCCTCGCCTCGAGTCCGAGGCGCGCTCCGAGTGAACTGGACCGACAGTCACTGCCACGTGCAGCAGTGCGAGGGTGGCGCCGACGCCGCCATGGACCGGGCCCGCGCGGCCGGCGTGACCGGGATGGTGGTCGTGGGGACCGACGTGGCGACCTCCCGGGAGGCGATCGCGCTCGCGGCTCGTCACCCGGACGTGCGCGCGACCGTCGGTCTGCATCCACACGACGCGTCGAAGCTCGGCGACGAATGGCCCGACCTGGTCGAGCTGGCGGGATCGCCTGGCGTCGTCGCGATCGGCGAGGCGGGCTTCGATCTCCACTACCGCCACTCCGAACCCGACGCCCAGGAGGAGGCGTTCCGCATGCAGATCCGCCTGGCGAAGGAGCTCGACCGGGCACTCGTCATCCACACCCGCGAGGCCTGGCCAGAGACGTTCCGCGTGCTCGCCGACGAGGGGGTCCCGCCCCGCACGGTGTTCCACTGCTTCACGGGCGGGCCGGCCGAGGCCGAGGCCTGCGTGGAGATCGGCGCGCACCTCTCGTTCAGCGGGATCGTCTCGTTCAAGGGCGCCGACGACGTTCGGGCCGCTGCCCGGGTCACCCCGCTCGACCGGATGCTGGTCGAGACCGATGCGCCCTACCTCGCCCCGGTGCCGCACCGGGGTCGGGACAACGAGCCGGCCCTTGTCGCCGTCGTCGGGGCGGCCCTGGCCGAGGCGGTGGGCTGTTCCGAGGCCGAGATCGCCCAATGCACGTCGACGAATGCAGCCCGGGTGTTGGAAACCCCGGCGGCGGTGGCGCTACCGTGAATCGGAGCCCGACGCGTTGGAGGTCCCTCTCCGCGCGGCATCACCCGGTCAGTCGGAGCGGAGGCCGAGACCATCTCTGAGTCCAACGGTCCGCGCGGCCGCATCCACTATCGCCGGGGTCGTCGCTCCAGCGCGCACGTCGCCGACGTCGTTCGGGACTCGCCCGCGCGCGCCGAGCCACACGACGCCCTCGCTTGGTTGCCGGTCCCCGCGCCCGACTCGCTCCCCGCGGTCGATGAGCTCCTCGCGCTGGCCGGGAACCCGAGTCCCGCGGAACCGGTCGCGCCGATACCGCCGGCCGGCCTGCCTGGGCCCGGTCGCGCCGAGCCGCACGACGGCACCGCGTGGCTCCCGCTACCGGACCTCAGCGACCTGCCCTCGATCGACGAGCTCCTGTCGCCGGGGGATCGGGTCCCCGCGCCCGCCGCCCGTGACATCACCGCGGTCCCTTCGCCCGCCCGCGCCGAACCGCACGACGCCCGGGCCTGGCTCCCGCTCCCCGACGTCGCCGGGCTCCCCGAGGTCGCCGACCTCGTCGCCGCACCAGATCGAGCTCCGGAGGGCAGCCGGTCGGGCCGGCGCGGCGGCACCCGGGCGACAGGTGGTCGACCGGGTACCGCGACGAAGACCCGTCACCCGATCCGCCGTCTCGTGACGCTCGTGCTGGTGTCACTGACGCTCGGCGCCGGGTACTACGGCAGCCAGATCGTCCTCGATCCCGGCGCCGACGTCCAGGTGCGCGTCGACGGACGCCTGATCAAGGTCCAGACCGGCGTCTCGACGGTCGAGGGCGTGCTTGCCGAGCAGCGCATCAGCCTTGGCGACTTCGACCGCGTCGTGCCGAAGCCGGCGGCCGTGGTGCGCGACGGGATGACGGTGCGGGTCCTCCGAGCGTTCGCGGTCTCGGTCGACTTCGACGGCACGGTCGCAACCGTGTACTCCACGCACAGCTTGCCGCGCGAGTTTCTCTCCGATGCCACCGCGCAGCTCGGGACCGGGGATGCGGTCGCGCTCAGGAACCCACCGAAGGCGATCGAGGCGAACGCGTCGTTGATGCTGCGGACCCGGAAGGTGGGGACGCTGCTCGTCGACGGGTCGGCGGTGAACTACGACTCTCCGTCGCTCACGGTCCGCGAGCTGCTCGAGGCCCAGAAGGTGGTGCTCGGCCCCAGCGACTTCACCCAGCCCGTAGCCGTCGACGAGCCGTTGCCCACCAACGAGAGCATCACGGTCACGCGGGTCGCGGCCGAGACCCAGCAGGCCGACGAGCCGTACACGCTCGAGGACCAGCGCATCCCGGACCCCGAGCTCGCGGTCGGCGAGTCGCGTTCGGTCGCAGGCACGCCCGGGACCCAGCGGGTGACCTACAACATCACCCGCCACGACGGCGCGGAAGTCGAGCGGACGATCATCTCGGCGGTGCCGCTCGTCGAGGCCACTCCCAACATCACCTACTACGGCACCAAGGCCGACCCGCGTTGGGACAAGGTCGCCCAATGCGAGACCGGTGGGAACTGGCGGGCCCAGGGCCCCACGTACCAGGGCGGTCTGGGGATCTACTTCCAGACGTGGAAGGGCTTCGGCGGTCGCGACTTCGCGAACAATGCCGGCGACGCGACGCGCGAGGAGCAGATCATCGTGGCCGAGCGGATCAGGGCGAAGTACGGGTTCCGGGCATGGGGCTGTGGGAAGACCCTCGGCTACCCGTAGCCACCTTTCGGTCGGC
>JANOWV010000037.1:0-5271 GCA_031418075.1 Actinomycetes bacterium | reverse complement strand
GTCGTGGTCCTTCAGAACGGTGGGCACGCCGGCGAATGGTGCACCGGGCTGCATCGTGGAGGCCGCTGCCCGGGCCTTGTCGAACAGCGGGTGGATGATCGCGTTCAGCTCGGGATTGAGCTTCTCGATCCGGGTGATCGCGGCTTCCACGAGCTCGGCGGCGGAGAGGGTGCCGTTGCGCACCAGCTCGGCCTGCGCGGTGGCATCGAGCGCAGCGAGGTCGTCGCCAGAGATGGGGTGAGGAGCGTCGGTCATGCCCGGACGCTATCGCCCGACGTGCCGCCCGGTCACCAGGAGCATCGTCACAAGGCACCGAGTCCGGATCGCCAACACGAGGAGCGCCGGTCACCAGCCCCGCAGGTCGACTGGCCAGACCTCGACGACATCGGCGCCCGAGACCACGTGCATCCGCTCGTGGTACGCCACGGTCGGGTCGACGTGGGCCGGCCAGACCCGGACGCGGTCGCCGACTTCCGGGAGCGCGCCGCCGTCGCCGGCCCCGAAGGTGAGGTGCTCGTCGGAGCAGAACCAGACCGCGCCGGACGGCCCTTCCTCCGAGCCGATCGTGACGGTCGGGTCGCCATGATCCATCCCGAGGGACTTGAGGCCACAGTCCGCGACCGCGTAGCCGTTAGGGGCGTTCACGCTCACGACGGTGGCGAGCACCGACACGGCAGGCCGGAAGGGGAGTTCGAGCGCGTCGTACGCTGAGTCCATGAGCGCGTACGAGCCGGCCTGGATCTCGGTGGCGAGCGCGTTGCAGTCGAAGGTGCCGGTGCCGCCGGCCGACACGATCTCGCCGCCGACGTCGGCGTGCGCCACGGCGAGCAGGGCCATGCACTCCTCGGTCATGCGCGTCCGTTCGGCGCGGTCGGCGAGGCCGACGACGTGGCCCTCGTACCCCATCACTCCCCGCACCTGGAGTCCTGCGGCGCGCGCCTGGTCGGCGAGCCGTCCGGCATCCTCGGGGAGACAGCCGCATCGGGGCAGCCCGACGTTGACGTCGATGAGGCACTCGCGCAGCCCGCCGCGGACTGCGGCGTCGAGTGTGGCGTCGGAGTCGATCGCGATCGTCACCCGCGCGTCGAGGGCGGCGAGGGCGCGCAGGCGCTCTCCGTCGACGACCTCGTTCGCAAGGAGCAGATCCTCGCCGAGTCCTGCGTCGGCCATCCCAATGACCTCGCGGGGCGTCGCGCACGTGAACGCCTCGTGCCCGAGGTCACGCTGACGCCGCGCGAGCGACGTGGTCTTGTGGGCCTTCACGTGTGGGCGGCAGCGGGGTCCGGGGAGCGCCGCAGCCATGGCCGCAAGGTTGTGCTCGAGCGTCGCCGCGTCGACCAGGAGCGCGGGCGTCCGGAGCTCGTCGATGCGGGTTCCGTCCATGGACCTGCGAGCATGGCACGCATGCCCACTCCCGCGGAGGCTCGGCCACCCACCGATCACGACTGGCACACCGACGCGCTCCCGCCGACGCCCCAGCGCGACTTCCTGATTCCGGTGGAGCGGTGGGTCGAGGCGCCGGAGTCGGTCCGTGCACTCGGTGACGACCTTGGCATCGACCTCGTGGCGTACAAGCGTCGCATCGGTCGCTACTTGCTCTGGCGGGCCGGGCCCGCGCGACGGGCGGACGCGCGCTACGCGGCGGTTGCCGCCGATGATCTCGACCGCGCGTTCACGTTCCGGCTCTTCCCTGACGGCACCGGCGAGGGAACCGGGCCCGATGGCGGGGTCCACACGCGGTTTCGTACCTGGAAGGAGTCGCTGCGCGACGACTGAGTCTCAGGTCTCGCGCACGACGTCGGTCGGTGCCTTGTCGATTCGCAGGCCGAGGAAGACGGGCTGGCGAAGCACTCCGTCGTGGGTCCACTCGGTGAACTTCACCTCAGCGACGACGTCGGGCTCGACCCACACGGCCTCGGCGATCCTGGGTGCGTCGACGAACGGGCTCGTCTCCCGGCGTGCGAGCCTCGCGGCGAGCGCGTCGCGCCCGGCGTCGTTGAGTCCCGATCCGACCCGTCCCGCGTACCGCAGTTGCCCACCCGGCTCGTCGTGCACACCGAGGAGCAACGAGCCGACGGTCCCCGCGAGGCGACCGACGCCTGGGAGCCATCCGCCGACCACCAGCTCCTGGCGCTGCACCAGCTTGTGCTTGCGCCACGCGCTCGAACGGGCCCCCGGGCGGTACGGCGCATCACGCCGTTTGGCCACGATGCCCTCGAGTCCCAGCGCGGCCGCCGCTGCCACCGCGTCGGTCGCGGTGTCGTTGACGATCGGCGGTGTCGTCCAGTGCGCGCCTGCGAGGCCGAGCGCCTCCAGGATGCGGCGCCGCTCGTGCCACGGGAACGCGATGACGTCGTCGCCTTCGAGACGAAGCACGTCGAAGCACATCAGGACCGCCGGCGTCCGGTGACGTTGGATGGCGGCGAAGCTGGGGCGGCCGTCGTCATCGAGGACGACGAGCTCTCCGTCGAGCACCACATCGGCCACCGGCGACGCATCGACGAGTCCGGCGAGCTCCGGGTAGTCCTTGGTGACGTCGTTGCCACGTCGCGAGGCGATCCGGAGCCGACCGTCGGCCACCTCGACGATCGCCCGGTACCCGTCCCACTTCATCTCGTAGGCCCATTCGCCCGCATCATCAGGGAGCGCGGCGGTGGGCACCGCGAGCATCGGGCGGGGGAGGGCGCTCACGGCGCGGATCGCAGTCCGTCGGCGCGCAGCTCGTGCCGCCGGATCTTCCCCCCGGGGGTGCGCGGGATCTCCGCCACGACCACGACGACCCGGGGGAGCTGCGGACCGCTCAACTGGTCGCGACCGAACGCCCGCAGGTCGTCGACCGTGGGCGCAGTGCCGGCGACAGGCACGACGTAGGCGACGACCCGTTCGCCCCACTCCGGGTCCGGTTCCCCGGCGATCGCGAGGTCGGCGATGGCCGGGTGCATCGCGAGGACGGTCTCGACCGCAGTCGGGCTGACGTTCACCCCGCCGGTGACCACCAGGTCACGCTTGCGGTCGACCACCGAGATGCGACCGGAGGCATCGCGCGCCCCGACGTCGCCGGTGCGGAACCAGGCGCCCCCACCAATGCGATTCCCGACCTGGTGTCCACCCGCGTGGTCGTCCCCGGGCAGTGCCACGAGCACGGCATCGGTCGCCTCGGCGTCGAGCCGGTAGCCGCGCATGACGGGTGCACCGCGCAGGAAGATCTCGTCGTCGACGATCGCCGCCTCGACGCCCTCGATCGGTCGGCCGTCGAGGAGCGCACCACCCCAGGTCTCGGAGAGGCCGTACGTGTCGACGGGACGCCCTCCGGCGGCCTCGGCCCGGCGGCGCAGCGTCGGCGCCAAGCTCGCGCCGCCGGTGACGATCCACCGGAATCGGTCGATGGGCGCGCCAGCCTCGACCATCCGGTGCAGCATCGTGGGCACGAGGGAGACGATGGTGACGCCATGTTCGTCGCCGGCCTCGCGAGTCGTCGTGGCGGACGCGACGACCGCGTCGAGGTCGAACGTGGGGTGGACGCTCACCGGTGTCCCGGTCGTGCGGGCCCGGGCCAGGATCGCCAGACCCGCGACGTGATGGAGGGGCAGGCACACGAGCCACCTGTCGTCCGCGTCGACGTCGAGTGCGGCGGCGAACCCGCGGCCAATGGCGGTCATCCCGGCCGTCGTGAGCTCGACCGCCTTCGGGGTGGCGGTGGTGCCGGAGGTGGTGACGATCGCGGCGACGCCCTCGGTCGTTCCGATCCCGTCGGGCCACGCCCGGCGGCCGTCGTCGTCGACCCCATGGGTCGGACGTACGGCCGCGAGCATCCGGGCACGTACGGCGGCGGGGGCGTCGGGGTCGAGGATGCAGACGGCCTCGCCGGCGTCCCAGATGGCCCGCACGGTGCGGGCGGCCTGAGGGCGAGGCTGCGCCACGGCGACCACGGGGACGATTGGGTCGGACACGACGGCGCAGCGTACCGTAGGAGCGATCACTCCCAGCATTCCTTGGCGCCCGTCATACCCCCGACCGGCCGCCCGATCCCAGGAGCCCCCCGCATGGCCGAGACCCCGACCCCCGCCCCCGTCAGTGGGCCCCCAATCATCAGGCCGGGCGCGGACTGGAAGCCCGGCGACACCGAGTTCACCGACATCCGATACGAGACCGCCGAGCTCGAGGGTGGACGGGTCGCCAAGATCACGATCGACCGCCCCGAGGTCCGCAACGCCTTCCGCCCCCGCACGCTGTTCGAGCTGCGTGACGCGTTCGAGGCGGCCCGCGACGATCCCACGGTCGGTGTGATCATCCTCACTGGTGCGGGCTCCGAAGCGTTCTGCTCCGGGGGCGACCAGCGCATCCGTGGCGACGACGGTTACGTCGGCGACGACGGCATCGGTCGCCTCAACGTCCTCGACCTCCAGGTCCAGATCCGCCGACTGCCCAAGCCTGTGGTCGCGATGGTGGCCGGCTACGCGATCGGCGGTGGCCACGTGCTGCACGTGGTGTGCGACCTCACCATCGCCGCCGACAACGCCCGGTTCGGCCAGACCGGTCCCAAGGTCGGCTCGTTCGACGGCGGGTACGGCTCCGGCCTGCTGGCCGCGTCGGTCGGGCAGAAGAAGGCACGGGAGATCTGGTTCCTGTGCGAGCAGTACGACGCAGCCGAAGCCGAGCGCATGGGCCTCGTGAACACCGTCGTGCCGCTCGAAGAGCTCGAGATCACCACCGTCGCGTGGTGCGCCAAGATGCTCGACCACAGTCCGCTCGCGCTTCGCATGCTCAAGGCGTCGATGAACGCCGCCGACGACGGGCTCGCCGGGATCCAGCAGCTCGCGGGCGACGCGACGCTCCTCTACTACATGACCGAAGAGGCGCGCGAGGGTAAGCAGGCCTACCTCGAGAAGCGCAAGCCGGAGTTCAACCGCTTCCCCAAGCGCCCCTGACATGACGAGCGCGCGTCTGTGGGTTGCCGGCGCACGCCCGCGCACGCTCGGCGCGGCGATCGCACCGGTTGTGGTCGGCACTGCCGCCGCGCACCATGCGGTGGGCGCGACGTCGTGGGGACGTGCCGTCCTCGCGCTCGTGGTCGCCTTGGGGATGCAGGTCGGCGTGAACTATGCCAACGACTACTCCGACGGGGTGCGCGGCACCGACCGAGATCGGAAGGGTCCGGTGCGCCTCACGGCAACCGGGCTCGCAACCCCGCGCGCGGTCGCGGTCGCGGCTGGCCTCGCGTTCGTCGTCGCAGCAGGAGCGGGGATCGCGCTTGCCGCGATCGTGTCGTGG
>JANOWV010000036.1:0-1570 GCA_031418075.1 Actinomycetes bacterium | reverse complement strand
CGAGCGCGGGAAGGGCCCGCTCGACGGTCGCGCCTTGCGGGTCGAGTACGCCGGGGAGGTGGGTCACGTCGACGCGGACACCAAACCTCACGTCGGGAACCTCAATTCGGGAACCTCATGATGCTGATCGTACCGAGTCATTCGTCGATCCCGAACCATTCGTCGAAGCTGCGTCCGGTGAGCATCTCGTAGGCCTCGAGGTAGCGGGCGCGGGTGCCATCGATGACGCCCTTCGGCATCGACGGTGCCGGTGGGTGCTGATCCCAACCGATCTCCAGGTAGTGGTCCCGGACGTACTGCTTGTCGAACGACGGCGGCGACGCACCGATCTCGTAGTCGGTCGCCGGCCAGTACCGCGACGAGTCGGGTGTGCACATCTCGTCGATGACGACGACCTGGCCGTCGATCTTGCCGAACTCGAGCTTCGTGTCGGCGAGGAGCAGACCGCATGACGCGGCGTGGGCGGCCGCGTGGCGGTAGATCCGCAGCGTCGCCTCCTCCACCTGCTCATAGACATCAGCTCCTACGAGCGCGGCCGCCTCGCTCGCAGTGACGCTCTCGTCGTGGCCGGCGTCGGCCTTGGTCGTCGTGGTGAAGACCGGCTGTTCCAGACGCTCGGCGCGACGCAGGCCTGCGGGCGCGGGTGCGCCGCCGATCGTCCCCGACGCGTCGTACTCCGACCACGCAGAGCCGAAGAGATACCCGCGGGCGATGCACTCCAAGCGGATCGGCGCCGCGGCCCGCACGAGCATCGCTCGCCCCGAGACTTCGGTCCCCGCGGTCTCGGGGAAGTCCGTGGGGTCCGACGACACGAGGTGGTTCGGCCACAGGTCTGCCGTCTCCTCGAACCAGAACGTGGAAAGCGCGGTCAGCGCGCAGCCCTTGTCGGGGATCTCGTCGGGGAGCACGACGTCGAAGACCGAGATCCGATCCGACGCTACGATCAACATCCGATCGTGGTCGACCTCGTACAGGTCGCGCACCTTCCCCGTCGAGTGGTGCGGTAGGCCGATCTGCGTCACGTGGCGGTGCGTCCTGTGAGCGCGTCGACCGCGCGTCCCGCGTGTTCGAGCGAGCCTTCGAGGTCGAAGCACGCCACCAGGCGGTCGTCTCCGAGCGCCGCCACCACGACTTCGTCGGAGCGAAGGACGTCGAGGAACGAACCTTGCTCGTCCCAGGTTCGCATCGCGTTGCGTTGGACGGCGCGATATGCGTCATCGCGCGTCATGCCCGACTCGACCAGCGCGAGCAGTACCGGCTGGCTGAACACGAGCCCGAAGGACGCGTCGAGGTTTGCCCGCATCCGGTCTACGTGCACGACGAGTCCCTCCACGATCGAGGTGAATTTCACCGCCACGTAGTACGCGAGCTGGAGCGAGTCGGGCAGCACGATCCGCTCGACCGATGAGTGCGAGATGTCGCGCTCATGCCAGAGCGCGACGTTCTCGAGCCCGGCCTGGACGTTCGCCCGCAGGACACGCGCCAACCCACAGAGCTGCTCGCTCTTCACCGGATTGCGCTTGTGTGGCATCGCGCTCGAGCCCTTCTGGGCGCCGGCGCGGAACGGCTC